>NZ_JBHYHC010000028.1:0-84844 GCF_042738955.1 Umezawaea sp. NPDC059074 | reverse complement strand
CCCCCACCCTTTTTCGTCTTGTCAAGGCGTCTTTCCAGCCTTGACAAGACGAAAAAGGGTGGGATAATTGGCGCAATCGGGGGTTGACCCTCAACACGAAACCGCCCGCCCCGGCCGACATCCGACCGAGACGGGCTCCCCACCGCTAGTGGCGGCTAGCGGCCGGCCTTCACAGCCACCGACACGTAGTCGACGACCATCGGATGCCCAGGCGACGTCCCACCAGCAGGCGTTCTCACCCCAGCGAGCGCATCCGGAAACCCACCCCCCACAGCAACGTTCAACACCAAGAACATCCCACCCCGAATCCCCCCAAGATCCCCAACGTCCCCAGCGTCCACCGAGTGGAACAACCGATCGTCAACGAACCACCGCAACCGATCCGCCCCACCGCCGCCCCCACCGCTCCGATCCCACTCGAACCGGTAAGTGTGGAACTCCGACCGACACTCGCACTCCACCACCGACCCCACCCCAACGGGCTCCCCACAGGCACCGCAATGCAGCACCCCCCAAACCCGATCAAGCCCGTTGACGCTCTCGGCGATGTCCACTTCCCCAACCTGCGGCCAGTTCCAGTAGTCCCCCCGAAACGCCCCACCAAGCCCCCAAAACGCAGGCCAGTACCCCAACGCCGAATCCCCACCCACATCCGGCATCCGCATCCGACCTTCGACCCGCAACACCCCACCCTCAGGGGCAGCGAAGTCAGCCCGCCGAGTCTCCACCCGCCCAGACGTCCACCCACCCCCATCCACCCGAGGCGTGATCACCAGATGCCCGCGCCCATCCAGCACAACAGCATCCGACGAGTACGTCTGAACTTCCCCAGTCCCCCAAGAAGCAGGACCACCCACATACCCGGTACCGGTATCGACGACCCAATCCCCAAGACCACCGTCGAAGTCGTCTCGCCAGACACCCTGCCACCGCTGATCAGTGGCCTGCACGGGCCCGGAGACAACCGCCGCCCCCAGCAGCGCCACACCAAGAGCAGTCGCCACACGCGAGCGCTTCATGGTGACCTCTCAAGGGGCGACACCCCCGCATGGAAGCGCTCCCACACCCCCTCTGTCAACGACGACCACTCACTACACCGCCTCCGTCGCGCTGCGTGAGCAAGATCTACTGCTCGGCCGTCTTCGGCAACTCGATCGGACGAGAGTCACGAGAGTCGCGACGGTCCAGCTCTTCCGCGAAAATGGTGTCCATCGTGCGCGCGGCGCGAGCCAGCGCGAACCCCGCCGCCGTGACCAGTACACCCACGGCGGCGGTGACGAACGCGAACAGCGGCGTCGTCAGCAGGCCGACGATGCTGGCCAGCGTGATGATCACCAGCGTCGTGGTCGCGGTGGCCAGCCACGTTTTTCGGGCATGGCCGACCGAGGAGATGATGCTCATGTTGGGTTCTCCCGACGTGAACGGCGTCTGGTGCGGACGCCATGTCTCGTTGTCGCGAGGGCCCCGAATGTCGTTACGCTAAGTCAGAGTTATTCGCTCTATTCACCCGATCGTGCCAACGGCGATGAGTTTTGGCGCAGAGCCGGGTCTGACCTCCATGAGCGAACCCAGAATCACCCACCGCGAAGACCAGCCGTACGTGGCGATTCGCGGTGTGGTCACCATGCGGACGATCCCCCAGATCGCCGACCGCTTGGGCGAGGTCTTCGGCTGGCTCGGCTCGAGGGGTGTCGAGCCGGCCGGAGCCCCGTTCTTCAAGTACGACCGCATCGACATGGAGAACACCCTGGAGATCGAGGTCGGCGTCCCCGTGGCCACTCCCATCGCAGGTCAGGGCGATGTGGAGGCGGGCGTGCTGCCCGCGGGCCGGTACGTCGAGGTGTCCCACACCGGCCACCCGGACGACCTGATCGACGTCACCGGGCACCTGCTGGGGTGGGCCGCCGAGCAGGGGCTCACGTTCGACATGCGCGAGTCCCCCGAGGGGGAGCTGTGGGGCTCCCGCCTCGAGTTCTACCTCACCGACCCGGCCGAGCAGCCGGACATGGCGAAGTGGGACATGGAACTCGCGTTCCGCCTGGCCGACTGAACCCCAGCAATTTGCACAACGCCTAAGGGCGACGCAAATCACACTCACGTCCTTGCCGAATGACATGGAATGTTCGCATTCGAAACGCTTTTTGCGGACTCCATTTCCCGACCGCCCCCCGCCCGTTTCAGCTGGAACGGGCGGGGCGGTGCAGGGCGAGCAGCACGGTGGCCACGAACACCTGCACCGCGATCGTGAACGCCTGCGTCACGGGTGACGGCGTGCCGAGCAGGGCGACGCTCGTGTTCACGCCGAAGTGCACGGCGATCGCCGCCACCACGCCCGCGCGCTCGTAGGCGTAGCCGGTCAGCAGCGCCATCGGGAAGACGCTCAGCGTGAACAGCAGCCCGCTCAGGCTGACCAGGCCCATCACGTTCTGGATCGTGCCGGGGATGAAGAACAGCGGCAGGTGCCACACCGCCCACGCGGCGCCCAGCAGCAGGCCCGCCTGGACGCGGCCCATGGACTCGAGCAGCCGCGGGTAGGCCGTGCCGCGCCAGCCGGGCTCCTCGGCCAGCGGACCGCCGATCAGCATGCTGACGATGAACGGCGCGACGCCGCCGACGGTCGCGATCAGGGACCGGCCCGACTCCAGGTCGAACGCGGGACCGCCCGCGGCCTGCGCCAGCAGCGCGGCGGCCACCACGGTCCCCACGGCCAGCACCAGCAGCGGCACGACCCACAGCAGCCGCGCGCTCAGCCGGAGCCGCACGGTGTGGGTGGGCACGAGGTCGTGGCGGCGGCCGCGGCGCAGGCGGACCGCGATGGCGCCGACGACCGGGCCGAAGCCGCCGAGCAGGTACGGGATGACGGTCGGGGAGGTCATCGCCGGGCCGCCGAGGGCGATCGCGGTGCCCCAGAGCGCCCACGTCCAGGTGAACGTGACGGCCCAGAACAGGGCGAGGCCGCTCTTCCGACGGACAGGGGTTTCGGTGATCACGGTGATCCCTTTCAGGGAGTTCGGGGAGGTCAGGGGAGTCAGCGGAGTCGGGTGGTCAGCCAGCCCGCGACCAGCGCGAGCAGGTCGGGGTCCACGGGACGGCGGAGTTGTGCCGGGTAGGAGCGCGGCGACGGGCGGCCGGGGTCGCGGCGCAGCAGGTGCGTGAGGTCGGGGACCCGGTGGACCTCGACCTCGCCGGGCACGAGGTCGCGGACCACGTCCAGGTCCGCGGCGTCGACCTGGACGTCCTTGTCGCCGGTGACCGCGAGGACGGAGCCCCGGATCCTCGCCAGGTCCTGGCGCGAGTCGTGGTCGAGCATCTCCCGCATCCACCGGGCGTTGACCGGCATCCCGAGGACCCGTGCGACGTCCGTGCGGGTCTTCCGCACCCGCCCCAGCAGTCGGGCGACCACGGCCCGCAGCGGCGTCCTCAGGGGCCGTGGAAGGCCTTCGGTGATCATCGCGGCCTGCCGGAGCATCGCGGCCTCGCCGGACCGGGCGTAGCCGGCCAGCAGGACCACGGCCGCGACGTCCGGCCGGGTGCCGAGCGCCATGGCGTGCACGGCCCCCTCGCTGTGCCCGACCACGCCCACGGCTTCCGCTCGGATGTCCGGCCGGTCCGCGAGGGCGTGCAGCGCGGCCACGGCGTCCCGCCGGTTGTCGACGAACCCCGACGCGCGCCAGTCGCCGGACGGGACGCCGCGCCGGTCGTAACGCAGCGAGGCGATCCCGCGCTCGGCGAGCGCGGTGGCCAGCGCCGGTCCGAGGTCCATGCGGGCCTTGCGGGTGTTCGAGTCGCGGTCCAGCGGCCCCGACCCGTGCAGCAGCAGGACGGCCGGGTGCGGACCGGGCCCCTCGGGCAGGACCAGCGTTCCGCCCAGGTGAATCCCGACTTCCGCGATGACCGTCATGTCGACGTCCGGCACGTCCCCACCCCATCGTTCTCAATCATGCGAACTTTATCGCCTGTGAGAACGTTATCGTATGTGAGAACATTGGTCCATGGTTACCGCGGATCTCCTCCTCCACCCCGTCCGGATGCGCGTCCTGCAAGCGCTGTTCGACGCGGACCCGCTGACCACCGCGCAACTGCGCGAACGCCTGCCCGACATCGCGCCCGCGACGATGTACCGCCACATCGCCGTCCTGGCCGAGGCGGGCGTGCTGGAGGTGGTGGAGGAGAAGCGGGTGCGCGGCACCGTCGAACGCAGCTACCGCGTCCGCAAGGAGGAAGCCGTCGTCGACCCGGCCGCGCGCGCCGCGATGACGCGCGACGACCACCGCCGCGCCTACACGACGTTCGCCGCGTCGCTCATGGGCGACTTCGACCGCTACCTGGCCCACGACACCGCGAACCCGGCCGACGACGGCGTGGTCTACCGGCAGGCGGCGGTGTGGCTGACGGAGGAGGAGTTCGCCGCGATGGTCGAGGAGATCGAACACGCGGTCGTCTCCCGCATGGGCAACGAGCGGACCGCGGACCGCGTCCGCCGCGTCGTCAGCCTCGTCGTCGTGCCGGACGAGCCCAAGAAGTCCTAGGGGGCTGGCGGCTCTCCCCGTTGGCTCCCCAGACGCCTTCGGAGGCCGACACGAAAACAGGCCAGGAACCCGTGAAAGGTTCCTGGCCTGTGTGTTCAACCGTCGGGGTGACAGGATTTGAACCTGCGACCTCTTCGTCCCGAACGAAGCACGCTACCAAACTGCGCCACACCCCGGTTCGAACGAGGTGAACTCTACCGGACGTTCCCGCCTACTCCGAATCGGGTGCCACTAAGTGATCCAGACGTGCTCTGACCTGCGTCGACAGGACGCGCGACGAGGGTGAGGAGGCTGGCCTCCGGAGGGCACGCGAAACGGACCGGGGCGTACGGCGACGTGCCCAGGCCGGCGGAGACGTTCAGCCACATGTGCGAGCCCCAGCGGGACACGCCGCGAGCGCGGGAGCGGTCGAGGTCGCAGTTCGTCACGAGCGCGCCGTAGCCGGGGATGCGGAGCTGGCCGCCGTGCGTGTGGCCCGCCATCACGAAGTCGTAGCCGTCGGCCGCGAACGGGTCCAGGACGCGCGGTTCGGGGGAGTGCGTGACGCCCAGCCGGAGCGCGGCGTTCTCGTCGACCGGGCCCGCGATGTCCTCGTAGCGGTCGCGCTTGAGGTGCGGGTCGTCCAGGCCCGCGGCGAACACGGTCTGGCCCGCGACCTGGAACGTGCGGCGCACGTGCGTGAGGTCCAGCCAGCCCCGCTCCACCATCGCGGCCCGCAGGTCGCGCCACGGCAGGTTGATGCCGTGGATCCGCTTGGTCTTCGCCGACGGCAGCAGGTAGCGGACCGGGTTCTTCGGCCGCGGCGCGAAGTAGTCGTTGCTGCCGAACACGAACACGCCCGGCCGCGCGAGCAGCGGGCCCAGCGCGCGCACGACGGCGGGCACGGCCTGCATGTGCGCGAGGTTGTCGCCGGTGTTCACCACCAGGTCGGGTTCCAGCTCGTCCAGCGCGGCCACCCACCGCTGCTTCGACCGCTGGCCGGGCAGCATGTGCAGGTCCGAGATGTGCAGCACCCGCAACGGCGACGAGCCCGGCGCGAGCACCGGCACGGTGGCCTCGCGCAACGTCCAGTGACGTCTTTCGAAGCCCGCCGCGTAGGCGAGGGTGGCGGTGCCAACGGCGGTCGTGGCGAGCAGGGCGCGGCCGAACTTGTTCACCCCGTCGAGCCTACGGGCGTTATCGGGTGAGGCGTAATCGCCTGTTCCCGGTACCGTTCTGCCCCATGGCGGAGCTGAAGACACGGTTGCAGAACGACCTCACTGCCGCGATCAAGGGTCGGGAGACGGTCAAGGCCGGAGCCCTGCGGATGACGTTGAGCGCGATCACGAACGAAGAGGTCTCGGGCAAGAGCGCGCGCGTGCTCTCCGACGACGAGGTCCTGAAGGTGATCACCCGCGAGGTGAAGAAGCGCAAGGAGGCCGCCGAGGCCTTCGCGGGCGCGGGCCGCGCCGAGCAGGCGGAACTGGAGAAGTCCGAGGGCACCATCCTCGAGAGCTACCTGCCCGCCCAGCTCGCCGACGCGGAACTCGCGGCACTGGTCGACGAGGCCGTCGCCGAGGTCGCAGCGCAACTCGGCGAACAGCCCGGCCAACGCCAGATGGGCCAGGTCATGAAGGCCGTCAACACCAAGGTCGCGGGCCGCGCCGACGGCGGCCGAGTAGCGGGCGCCGTGAAGGCGAAGCTCGCGGGCTGACTTCCCGCGGACGTTCCCGGTCGCCACGACCCGGCACGCCCACCGGGCCCACCAGGGAAACCCCTGGCAGCGGCTTGATCAACACCCGACCGCCGAAAAATGTCGGACCCCTGCCGTAACGTGAAATCCAGGGGACCCCCTGGCCGGGGGACCTCTTGTCGGCGAGGGCTGACCACCGCGAGGACGACCGCGGCGAAGTCCCTGCCGCGAGGCACAGCCCTCCACGAGACAACGACCGCGGCGAGAAGTGCCCGCCAGTCGGGCGGACCGCAGCGAGAAACCTCCGTCAGTCGGCCCGACCAGCGCAAGAAGTGCCCGCCAGTCGAGCTCACCACGGCGAGAAGTGCCCGCCGACTGGTCGACTGCGGCGGGGGATGGTCCGCCGCGATCGGCAATCGCCGAGCGAAGCCCACCGCAGCGTGCGTGCCGTCGTGGCGTGGACCGCCGTGGCAGCGGTTCACCGGCCCCGCCGACGCAGCGGAACGGTGGATCAGCCGCCCGGCTGCGTCGGGATCGTGATGCCGCCCGGTGGTGGGTCGCCTCGGCCCGGTGGGTCTCCCTGGCCCGGCGGTTGGCCCTGGCCCGGTGGCGGGTCCTGGGTCGCTGGGGGCTGGTCGGCGGTTTGCGGTGGTGGGACGTAGCCGGAGCTGACGAACAGGGTGACGACCGCGCCCTTCAGCGCGTTGCCGCGCGGTGTCTGGCTGACGACGGTGCCCTTGGACTCCTCGGAGTTCCGGTCCTGGGTGCTGACCTTGTACCCCGCGTCCTCCAGCTTCCTGGTGGCGTCGTTGACCTTGAGGCCGACGACGTCGGGGATCTTGCTCTCGTTGCCGCCCTTGAGGTAGCGCGGGTCCGTCGGCGGCAGCGGCAACGCCGGTGAGTCGCCGAGGACGCGGGTCATCGTGTCGAAGTACGTGCGGGCGGGCACCGTGCCGCCGAAGATGTTGCCGTTCGCGCACAGCCGGGGCGCGCCGTTGACGCAGATGCCGCGCGGTTCGACGCCGTCGTTGAACGTCTGCACGGAGGCCGCGTAGTCGGGGGTCGCGCCGACGAACGCCGCGGACTTGAAGTCCTCGGTGGTGCCGGTCTTGGCGAGCATCGGCCGGGTCCACTTGAACTGGCCCGCCGCGGCGGCCGCCGTGCCGCCGCCCTGGTCGTCCTTGCTCAACCCGGTCGCGAGGGTGTTCGCGAGCGGCTCGGCGACGACCTGCTCGCACGGCTGCTCGTTGACCGGCACGGGCTTGCCGTTGCGGTCCACGACGCCCAGCAGCGGCGTCGGCGGGCACCACTTGCCGCCGCTGATCAGCGTCGCGGCCACGTTCGCCAGCTCCAGCGTGCTCACCGGCGCCGGGCCGAGGGTGAACGACGCGTTGCCGCCGTTGCCCTTGTAGAACTCGGTCTGCGAGACCCGCAGCTCCTGCTGCTTGGCCTTGGAGTCCGGGCGGACGCCCGCGATGTTCGTCGCCATCGTCTCCCGCATGCCCAGCCGCGACGCCATGTCGACGACGGGGTCCATGCCGAGCTGCTCCTCCAGGATGACGAAGCCGGTGTTCGGCGAGGTCTGCAACGCCGTCTGCAACGTCATCGACGCCGGGTACGAGGTCGACGAGTTCTTCAGGCAGTACCAGCGCGTGTCCGGCTCGCCGGTGGGCGGGCACTTGTCGCCGCCGCCCTTGAAGACCTTCGACGTGTGCGACGCGGGCGTGGCCATCGTGTTCTCGATGCCCATGCCCTTCTCCAGCGCCGCGGCCGCCGTGAAGATCTTGTAGATCGAGCCCGCGCCGAACTTGTTCTCCACGCCGCTGGGCAGGTCGAACTGGGTCTGGTTGGCGTCGGCCTTGAGGCCGTAGTCGCGGTTCGCGACGAGCGCGACCACCTCGTGCTTCTCCGAGCCGGGCCGGATGATGGCCATCGCGTTGGCGATGCCGTCGGTGTCCTTCGCGACCTGCGCCTCGGCGGCCTGCTTCGCCTGCTCGGTGATGCCGCGGTCCAGCGTGGTCTTGATCGTGTAGCCGCCGGTCTTCAGCTGCTCCTCGCTGAAGCCGTTCTTCTCCAGGTAGTTGATCACGTACGAGCAGAAGAAGCCGTTCTCCGGGCCGGCGCCGACGCAGCCGTTGGGCGGCGTGCGCACGGGCGTCGCGAGGCCGAGGGGCTCCTTCTTCGCCGCCTCGCCCGCGTCGCGGGTCAGCTTGTCGTTCTCGACCATCTTGTCGATGACCTTGTTGCGGCGTTCGAGGGCCTTGTCCGGGAACACCTCGGGGTCCAGCGCGGACGGGCTGTTCACCATGCCCGCGAGCACCGCGGCCTGCGGGACGGTCAGCTTGTCCGGCGTCGTGTTGAAGTACGCCTGCGACGCGGCGGCGATGCCGTAGATCGTCGAGCCGAACGGCACCACGTTGAGGTAGCGGGCCAGGATCTCGTCCTTGCCGAGCTTGCGCTCCAGCTGGATCGAGATGCGCGCCTCGCGGGCCTTGCGCGCGATCGTCTGCTCCTGGGCCTTCTGCTGCTCGACCTTGTTGTTCCGCGCCACGACGTGGACGAGGTAGTTCTTCACGTACTGCTGGGTCAGGGTCGACGCGCCCTGCGACACGCTGCCGCCGACCTGGTTCGTCACGGCCGCGCGCAGGGTGCCCTTCCAGTCGACGCCCTGGTGCTCGTAGAACCGGCGGTCCTCGACGGAGATCAGCGCGGCCTTCATGGTCGGCGAGATCTTGTCCGGCGGCGTGAGCACTCTGTACTGGTCGTAGAGGTACGCGATCGGCGCACCGTCCTTGTCCGTCACCGTCGTGATCAACGGGGGATCGGTGGTGACCAGGTCCGCGGAAATGCTGTCGACCGTATCGCTGGCTCGGTTGGACACGACACCGAGTGCGCCCACGGCTGGGAACAGCGTGCCGGCCAGGAGAACGCCGGCAAGCAGACACAGGCCGAGCAGCTTCAGCAGGCCGTTCCTGACTCGCACGGCGGCCAGCGTACGCGGCACCTGAACGGGTGAGAGTGACCCGCAACACTGATTACACAGGATGAGTAGACGTACTCAAGACAGATAACAGGTGCGTTACCCAGGGTTGGAGGTGGAACCGGAAGCACCTAGAGTTCGTCAACGTCCAAGTAAGGCGCCGACGGTGCACCGCTCACGTGGTGACCCTACGGCATCCGCGGCAGGGGTGTGGCGGATTTCGGAGTTTGGACAGCTCAAACGAGGTGGGGGTTATGGACCAGGGGGATTGGCGAATCAATGCGTCGTGCCGTGAGGAAGAGCCGGACCAGCTCTTCGTCCGCGGTGCGGAGCAGCGCAAGGCGAAATTGGTGTGCCTCGGATGCCCGGTCAGGACGGAATGTCTGGCCGAAGCCCTGGACAACCGGATCGAGTTCGGCGTCTGGGGTGGCATGACGGAGCGTGAGCGGCGGGCGTTGTTGCGGCGGAGGCCGGACGTCACGTCCTGGCACGAACTGCTGGACACGGCGCGTCAGGAGCACTTCGTCGACGTGGACGTTGACGTGAGGGTGGGCTAGCGGCCCACCGGGTCACTCACCGGCGAGCCTGCGCCCGATCTCGTGCAGACCATCCAGGTCGTGCACGTCGGTCGGCAGCGCGGGCACGCCGACCAGCGCCACGCCGGGGTGGGCTTTGGTGAAGCGCGCGATCAGGCGCTTCTCCCGGTCGGCGACGGCCACGCGGTCCGCGTGGAGGCGGAGCACGGCAGCGGCCAAGGGCGCGTCACCGGCGCGTTCCAGGCCGTCGGCCGCGGCTTCCGCCTTCGTGGCGGACAGCTCGGCCAGCACGGGGTGCGTGCGGTTGGCGACGAGGCCGATCAGCGGCATCTTCTCCTCGCTCAACCGCTCCACGAAGTAGCTGGCCTCGCGCAGCGCGTCCGGTTCGGCCGCCGCGATGACGAGGAAGCCGGTGCCCGGCGAGCGGAGCAGCTCGTAGGTCTTCTGCGCGCGCTGCCGGAAGCCGCCGAACATGCTGTCGAACGCCTGCACGAACGTCGACGCGTCCTGCAACAACTGCCCGCCGACGATCGTCGACACGGCCTTGGTGAACAGGCCGAACCCGGCGCCGACGATCTTCCGGATGCCCCGGCCGCCCGCGCGGGCCGGCGCGGACAGCATCCGGATCAGCCTGCCGTCCAACACGGTCGACAGGCGCTGCGGCGCGTCCAGGAAGTCCAGCGCGGACCGGCTCGGCGGCGTGTCCACGACGATCAGGTCCCACCCGCCGTCGGCCACGAGCTGGCCCAGCTTCTCCATCGCCATGTACTCCTGCGTGCCGGAGAACGACGTGGAGATGGTCTGGTAGAAGGGGTTCGCCAGGATCGCCTCGGCCCGGTCGCGGCCCGCGTGGGCCAGCACCATGTCGTCGAACGTCCGGCGCATGTCCAGCATCATCGCGTGCAGCTCGCCCTTGGGCTCGAAGCCCTCGGTCTGCACCTCGCGCGGGCTGTTGTCGAGTTCCCGCAGGCCGAGGGACTGCGCGAGCCGCCGCGCGGGGTCGATCGTCAGCACGACCGTCCGCCGACCGCGTTCGGCCGCGCGCACCGCGATCGCCGCGGCCGTGGTCGTCTTGCCGACCCCGCCCGAGCCGCAGCACACCAGCACCCGCGTCTCCGGGTCGTCGATCAGCGCGTCGACGTCCAGCAACGGTGGCCTCACCGCACACCCCGCTCCACCAGCAGCTCGGCCAGTTCGTAGAGCGCGGCGAGGTCCACGCCGTCGGTGAGCTCGGGGAGCTCCACCGACGGCAGGTCCGACTCCGCGAGCTTCACCTTCGCGCCCAGCTCCATCGTGACCCTGATGGCGTGCTCCACGGTCTCCTCGACCAGCCCGTCGATCGTCTCCGCGTCCAGGTCCAGCCCGGCCGCCTCCAGCCCCGAGCGCACGCGGCTCGCGTCCACCCGCCCGCCCGCGGCGGCGACCACGGACCTGGCGGGCAGCCGGGGCGGCCGCACCCGGTTGACCAGCACGATCCCCGGTCGCAGGTCCGCGCCGTCCAGCTCGGCCACGGCGTCCAGCGTCTCCCGGACCGGCATCTCCTCCAGCAGCGTGACCAGGTGCACCGCGGTGTCCCCGGAGTGCAGCAGCTTCACGACGCCGTCGCTCTGGCCCTTGATCGGGCCGACCTTCGCCAGGTCCGCCATCGCCTTCGTGACGTCGAGGAACTGCACCACCCGGCCGGTCGGCGGGGCGTCCAGCACGACGGCGTCGTACTCGTGCCGCCCGGACGGCCCGGTGCGCCGCACGCACTCCTTGACCTTGCCGGTCAGCAGCACGTCCCGCAGCCCCGGCGCCAACGTCGTGGCGAACTCGATCGCGCCCATCTTGCGCAGCGTCCGACCGGCGAAACCCAGGTTGTAGAACATGTCCAGGTACTCGAGCAGCGCGGCCTCCGGGTCGACGGCCAGCGCCCGCACCTCGCCCCCGCCGGGAGCCGACGCGATCCGCTCCTCCGAGTACGGCAGCGGCGGCCGGTCGAAGAGCTGGGCGATGCCCTGCCGCCCCTCGACCTCCACCAGCAGCACCCGACGACCGCCGGTCGCCAACGCCAAGGCCAGCGCCGCGGCCGCCGTCGTCTTCCCGGTACCGCCCTTGCCGGTGACGACGTGCAGCCGTGCTCGGGTCAGTTCCTGGGTCCAACCAGTCGCGGGGGATGCCACCTGGTCAGCCTAAACGCGCGTGCTCCAGCGCGTTGGTCAGTCCATCATGGTGATGAAGAACACCGCCATCGCCGTGGCCGCGACGACACCCCACGTGACCACCGACGGCAGCCAGAACGCGATCGCCGTCGCGATCACCGCCACCACGGCCAGCCCGACCACACCCGCCCGCACCACCTCGGCGTGCGACGTCCGCTTGCGGTCGCGCACCTGCGCCATGGCGACCAGCACCATCACGAGACCCCCGAGGACGAACAGGCCGGTGGCTACCGCGCGCCACGTTTCCATGAGATCAAGGTAGCTGCGGGTAGCCGTTCCGGGCAGGGTCTTCACCCGCCCGCCGGACGGCTAGGCTCCCCGCCATGACTAAGTGGGAGTACGCCACGGTCCCGCTGCTGATCCACGCCACCAAGGCGATCCTGGACCAGTGGGGCGCCGATGGCTGGGAACTGGTCACCGTGATCCCGAACCCGACCGGTGAACAGCACGTCGCGTACCTGAAGAGGGCGAAGGCATGACGACCTGGTCGAAGAGGCTGGCCGAGCTGGGCATCGAGCTGCCCGCCGTCGCCGCCCCGCTGGCGGCGTACGTGCCCGCCGTGCGCACCGGCTCGTACGTCTACACGTCCGGCCAGCTGCCGTTCGTCGACGGCGTCCTCGCCGCGACCGGCAAGGTCGGCGCCGACGTCAGCCCCGAAGAAGCCAAGCAGCACGCCCGCACGAGCGGCCTCAACGCCCTCGCCGCTGTCCACGCGCTGGTCGGCATCGACAACGTCGTGCGGATCGTCAAGGTCGTCGGCTTCGTGGCGTCCGCCGAGGGCTTCACGGGCCAGCCCGCCGTGGTCAACGGCACGTCCGAGCTGCTCGGCGAGGTCTTCGGCGACGCGGGCGTGCACGCCCGGTCCGCCGTCGGCGTGGCCGAGCTGCCGCTCGGAGCGCCCGTCGAGGTCGAACTGGTCGTCGAAGTCAGCTGAGTCGCGAAAGGCGTGATGTGAGATGTCGGACACCGAGTGGGCGTGCCACGAACTGCTCCTCCGGCTGGCCGGACGGCTGCCGGACGACATCCTCTGGCGCTTCCGCGACTGGGCCGCGACCGACGCCGTGGTGGTCCTCGCACGCGCCCTACCGCGCGCTTTGCTGCACGACCGGATCGGTCTGACGGACCTCGAGATGAACCTGCTCGCCGACGCCGTGCTGTCGAACGGGGCCGATCGGGCGATGCTGAGTTCCGTCGAAGGGGTGGACGAACTCTCCGAATCCGGCTACACCTTCACAGCAGAATCACCCGATCGTGTGTCGATGGGTGATTCCGCGACCGCGGTGCTCGGTGCCACGCTGCGCGGCCGCCAGGGGGTCGGGGAAGTCCGGACCAGCTGGCGGCAGGGCGGCGAGGACCAGGTGGCCAGGCGAATCGTCCTGATCGCCGCGACCACCGGCCACGCCCGCCTGACGGGCGAGGTGCAGCGGGTGCTGCGCGCACTGGGTGAACACGACCCGTGCGTGGAGGTCGTACCGCTCGGAATGGAACTGCCGTCCTACCACCAGGCGGCACTGGCGGCTTCGGAACCGATCTGCACCGGAGCCGAAGTCGACGGGCACCTGGTGCCCGTGTAGCGCTCGTCGATCGGCGGGCCGGAAGGAGAACAGGCGTGGCGACCGACGTGGAACTGCCCGTCCGGCTGCACGATCTCCTGTTGGCACTGGCCGGTCGCGTCGATGACGACGCGCTGTCCCAGGCTCGGGAGCTGCTGGCGGTCGCGGAACCGGATCGAGCCGTGGAACTGGTCGTGGGCTGCCTGCTCGCGGGCCGGATCGCGGTCACCGACGCCGAACGCGGCCAGATCAGCGACCTGCTCGACGAGCTCAACTCGTCGCGCACCCTCGCCGACCTGCTCAACGCGGTCGACACCCTGCCCGTGCCGAGGCACCGCTTCTCGGCCGAGTCGGACCCGGTCGGCGGCATCGCGGAGGCGTTGACGAAGGTCGTCACCAGCCTCCCCGACATCCGCTCGGTCATGTGCGTCTGGCGCTCCACACCCGCGGGCGCCTCGCCGGGACCGCTGCCGCAACGCCTGGTCCTGGTCGACATCGGCCCGCAGGGCTACGCGCCCGCCACGGCCTACCGGATCGACCGGGCCCTGCGCCGCGCCGGCGTGAGCGCCGCCGTCGAAGTCCTCCGCCCGGCCACCCAGCTCAGCGACTACCACGCGGCGGCCGTCACCACGGCCCGCGAGGTGAAGTTCAGCTCCTCGGCAGGTGGTGGCGGCCACCGCGACGAGTCCGGGGCCTGGTTCGACGGTCCCGAAGACGTTCGGGACCTGGCACCGGTGGTTGAGCCGACACCGGTGCCGGAAATCCCCGAGACCGGCTCAGAGACCACCAGACGGAACCGCGTCGAGTCCTACGAGGGCGCCCAGCCGTTCCCACCGAAGCCGGTCAAGCGGGTCGTCCGCGAACCGGTCGACGTGGCCGACGAGCCCCCGTTGCCTCCCGCCCTGACCCCACCGACCACGCCACCGGCGGTGTTCAACAACGCCGAGGTGACCATGGAACTCGGCCCCGACGACTTGGCCGCCCTCCAAGCGGCGCTGGCGGACCCGAACGGCCTGCCACCGGGCCAGGTCGCCGTGGAAGCGATCCCGGCCGCCGACGCGAAGCTCAGCGACCGCGAACGAGCGTTGCTGCAACAACTCCACGAGGAGTTGGCCCAACGCGAGGACGTCCCCGGCCAAGCCCAGGACTCCAGCCAGTGGCAGATCGACCGCTCAGGCACCCAGGGCTCCTTCCAACCCCCCGCGTGGATGGGAGCACCGCCCAACGGCGACGCCCCACAACAGAACAACGGCCACCCGCCCTACCCGGCCTGATCACCTCGCACACGCCCGGTCTTCCCTTGGGAGGCCGGGCGTTGTGCTGTCCGGGGTCTCCCTGAGCACTCGGGCTGCCTCCGGGTTGCTTGCCACACTTTGGGCGGCTGTCAGGGTTCCTGCGGGCTCTCGGCTGGTTCTCTCGCTGCACTTTGGGCCGCTGTCCGGTTTCCCATGGGCTCTCGGGCTGCCTTCGGGTTCCGTGGCCGTGCTCTGGCGGCCTGTCCGGGTTTCGCGGCTTCTCCAGGGGGCGACTGGGTTTCTCGGGCTTTCGGGCTGTCCCTCTGGGTTCCCGCAGGCACTTCGAGCTGCACTTCGGGCACCTCTGGGGCTGGCGGTCGCTCTCCGGCCTGCCCCTGGGCTTCTGATGCACTCTCGGGCTGCTCTGAGGGTTCTCGCCAGCTCCCCTCAACTTCTCGCGAGCCCCGTCTGAGGCCCTGGGGAAGCCTCCGTGCTTGCCACCGAGGCGGAGTCGCCTGGCATACGAACGGTCCTTTGGCCCATACGTGCCAACCAATGCCCGACTTCAGCTCGCCCCCAACAGGCCCCTCGACGGCCCTCTCCGCCGCCGCCCAACCCTCCCCGCATCGCGGCCCACCCTCGCTTACCGATCACGCTCCGTCGCAATCCGGCGATGCGCCGGACCCCGCCCCGCGACCCCTTGCCTCGAACCGATG
The DNA here is from genome assembly GCF_042738955.1 of Umezawaea sp. NPDC059074. NCBI lineage: Bacteria > Bacillati > Actinomycetota > Actinomycetes > Pseudonocardiales > Pseudonocardiaceae > Umezawaea > Umezawaea sp. NPDC059074. The sequence continues at coordinate 69,422 of NZ_JBHYHC010000028.1, read as the reverse complement.
TTCACCGAGCGTGACCGTCCGGCCAACCTCACCGCCAAGCAAGAATGCGAGCAATGCTCAATTCGTTTCCCGACGAATGATCTCCAGTGTTCCCCAACTTCACTGGAGATCACTTCCTCGCTCGGCTCGGCAAAAATGTCGGACCTTCCAGCTAGCGTGGAATTCGGGGGTCCATCCCTCGCGCGCGCGTGGGGATCCCCCCGAATTCCAGCGTAGCGGTGGGGTACGACAAGATCGTCAATCCAGGTTTTGGCACGTTTGTTCCACCAAAAACTGTGGGGAATGTGCTGCTCAGGGCATGTCTGGTGATTTTTCCGGCAGGGCGCGCACGTTGTCGATCAAGTGGGCGCGGGATTCGGCGTCGATCTTGCGGTACGGCCTTGAGGCGATCCGGTCGGTGGTCGTCTCGATTCGCGTGCGGAGCGGGGAGTCCGGGGGGAGGGCCTGGAGTTCGGGGATGGTGAGGCCTTCCGCTTGCCAGGCGGTGGCGTGGGCGTCTGCGCGGTCGTGGCGGAGGGCGCGGAGCTGGTCGAACAGGCGGGCGGCGGGTGTGTCGGCGGTGATCGCGCTGGTCAGGGGGTGGTCCGGCCACACCGGGAGGAGTGGTGGGGTGGGCCAGAGGGTTGCCGCGGTGGTGGCGTGGACGTCGTTGAGCAGGGCCAGGAGTGGGTGGCAGCGAGGGGTGGCGGTGATGGTGTCGGCGGTGAGGATGAGCCAGCCGTCGGTGGCCAGCGCGGTGAGTGCGGTGTCGAGGGTGGGCGCGTAGCGGTTGAGGTCGCGGATCACCTGGCGCGGGACCGGGCCGGTGGCCAGGAGGCTCGCCATCTCGGCGAGCAGGCCTAGGCGGGGTGGGCCGTCGGTGACCACGGCGACGGCTCGTGGGCCGGAGGCGCGGTGCACGGCCGGGACCAGGCGGTGCAGTTCGGGGGCGATCGTGGCTGCGGTGAGGCAGGCGTCGGCGGCGTCCACGGCCGAGGTGATCAGGGGCGCGGTCGAACGGAGGCGCAGGGCCTCCCGGAAGTGGGTCAGCGCGAGGTCCCAGCGGCCCTGGTCGTAGTGGCACTTGCCCGCGTGCTGGTGGGCGAAGTGCCGGACGTCGTCGTCCGCCTCGGCGACGCAGCGGTCGAACTCGGGGACGGCCTCGGTGAACCTGCCCTGCCACTGGAGCACGTGGGCGTGCCGGAGGCGGGCCGCGACGGTCGGGTTCAGCGCCAACGCCGTGGCCAGGGCGTGTTCGGCCTGGTCGAGGCGGCGCAGCAGGCGGGCCGCCACGCCTGCCGCGGTCCACGACTCGTGGTCGTCGGGGGACTGCCGGTCGAGCCAAGCGGCGAGTTCCGCGGGGTGGTCGGGGATCTCGTGGAGGGTTTCCGGGTCGACGTGGAAGGCGTGGATCGTCACCTGCCCGCCCGCTCACCAGCCAGCGCGATGATCCGCTGGAGGTGCAGGCCGCGCCGGACGTCCAGCGGGTGCTCGGTGGTGCCGCTGTGGACCATGGCGACGAAGTCGTCCAGCAGGAGCGTGTAGCAGTCCCGCGCGGACGTGCCGGAGGTGGCGAGCCTGCGGTAGCCGTGCTCGCCGTAGACGGTCAGCTCGGCGACCGACGGCTGCAACGGGAGGCTCATGGACAGCGTCGCCGAACTGGTCGCGCCGCCCTCGTGCGCGAACACCAGGCGCCAGAGGCCTGCGTCGGACACGTGCGCGGCGAGCACGTCGGTGATCCGGCCGAGCGAGATGTCGAGCAGGTCGAACACGTGCGGGCCGAGGTCGTGCAGCGCGCCGCGCTCGTGCCGCCACGGCGAGTGCGAGTACGGGCCGGTCAGCAGCGAGCCGGACAGCCACTGCGCGTCCGCGCCGGACCACGAGCCGGTGCGGTGCAGCTGGGTCAGCAGCTCCTTGGTCTCCGGGGCGTAGCGGCGGGTCAGCAGCACCAGCGACGCGACCCCGGCCCGCTCGACGGCGTCGGCCAGGCGTTCGGCATCGTCCACGGTGGACGCGATCGGCTTCTCCAGGATGAGGTGCTTCCCCAGCGCGGCGGCCTTCGCGGCGATGTCCGCCTGCACCTCCGGCGGCACGGCGAACGCCACGGCGTCCACGGTGGACAGCAGGTCGTCCGGAGTGGACGCCACCTCCGCGCCGTGGGTGGCCGCCAGTTCGGCGGCTGCCTCCGGCTTGCGGGCCCACACCGAGGCGAGGCGGGTGCCGGGGTGGTCGGCGATGCCCGGCGCGTGCACCGTGGTCGCCCACGGTCCGGCGCCGACGAGTCCTACGCGCAGTTGTTCTTCCACGCCGCCCATCCTGCCTCTCAGCGACCCCCCGAGTACGAGGACTCGGGGACGAACACCTCCGCGCCGTTGTCGAAGCGCAGCCGCGTGCCGCCGTCGCCGAACACCGCGTCGGGGTTGCTGTCCCACCCGCGCGGGATCGGGACCACGAAGCCGCGCGACTCGTCCGGGCCGATCCACACCTCGTAGCTCGGCGAGCCCACGAAGCTGTCGACCTCCTTCACGAACACGCCCGGCCCCTGCGCCGACTGCGGCTTGGAGTGCACCGTCGTGCGGTCGGGGATGAACAGGACCACCCCGGCGACGACCGTCAGCACCGTGCCGAGGATCGCGCCGAGCATCATCACCAGGATCTTGACCAGGCAGCCGGTGACCAGTGGACGGGAGTCGGAGACCATCGGCCCATCCTGCCCGGTGCCCGGAAGTAGGCTCGGCGGCATGCGCGAACTCCCCGCGGAAATGGTGCTGCCCGAAGGAATGGTGCCCGATGAGCCACCGGCGACCCCGGTCGTGCCGAGGGACGCCGCGACCGTCGTGCTGATCCGCGACACCGCGACCAGGCCGGAGGTGTTCCTCCAGCGCCGGGTCACCGGCATGGCCTTCGCGGGCGGCATGACCGTGTTCCCCGGCGGCGGCGTGGACCGCCGGGACTCCGACACCTCGGTCGCGTGGACCGGCCCCGACCCGGCCTGGTGGGGCCGCTGCTTCGACTGCGGTCCCGCGCTCGCCACGGCACTGGTGTGCGCGGCCGTCCGAGAGACGTTCGAGGAGTCCGGTGTGCTGCTGGCAGGCCCCGACGAGACCAGCGTCGTCGCCGACACCCGACCGTTCCACGACGCGCGCAAGGCGTTGGAGAAGCGCGAACTGTCGTTGGCGCAGTTCCTGTCCGAAGCGGGACTCGTGCTCCGCGCGGACCTCCTACGCCCGTGGGCCCACTGGGTGACGCCGATCGAGGAGCCCCGCCGCTACGACACCCGCTTCTTCGTCGCCGTGCTGCCGGAGGGGCAGCGGGCCGACGACGTGACGAGCGAGGCGTCCGACGCCCTCTGGCAGACCCCCGCCGACGCCATCGCGGACTGGCGGGAAGGACGGCGCGGGCTGATGCCGCCGACGTGGATGACGTTGGCGGACCTGGACGAGTTCGACAGCGTCGCGGACGTGATGGCCGCGGACCGCACGGTCGAGAAGATCATCCCCAGGGTGGTCCGACGTGGTGGCGAACTGCACGTCGTCCTGCCGGGCGACCCCGAGTACCCGACGGCCGACAGTGAGGTGGGACGACGATGAGCCGGTTTCCCGCGATCGGTGACCACGCCCAGCACCCGGCCTACGGCGTGCTCCGCAAGGTCACCCCGATCGCCTCGGTGATGCTCGCCCACAACCCGTCGATCATGACCTTGGACGGGACGAACACGTGGCTGCTGCGGTCGCCGGACTCGGTGTCGTGCGTGGTGGTCGATCCGGGGCCGTTCGACGAAGCGCATTTGACGCGGGTGGCCGCTTGTGGGCCTGTTGCGGCGGTGTTGATCACGCATGGGCATCCCGATCATGCGGAGGGGGCGCAGCGGTTCGCTGAACTGGTGGGGGCGCCTACTCGGGCGTTTGATCCGGAGTTGTGTCGTGGGGGTGGGGCGCTGGGGGATGGGGAGGTCGTGTCGGCGGCTGGGTTGAAGGTGCAGGTGTTGGCTACGCCTGGGCATACGGCGGACTCGGTGTGCTTGGCGGTGGAGTTCGACGGGGCGACGGTGGTGTTGACCGGGGACTCGATCTTGGGGCGGGGGACGACCGTGGTCGCTCACCCTGATGGGAAGTTGGGGGACTACCTGGCCTCGTTGGAGCGGTTGGCTGGGTTGGGGGCTGGGACTGTGGGGCTGCCGGGGCATGGGCCCGAGTTGGGGGATGTGGCGGAAGTTGCCCGGCGGTATTTGACGCACCGGGAGCAGAGGTTGGGGCAGGTGCGGGAGGCGGTGGCGGTGTTGGGTGGGGCGCCTACGGCTCGGCAGGTGGTGGAGGTTGTGTACGCGGATGTGGATCGGTCGTTGTGGGGAGCGGCGGAGTGGTCGGTGGAGGCTCAGTTGGAGTACTTGCGGTCGGAGGGGTGAGGGTTTTTGGTCGTGGGTTGGTTGAGTTGGGGGTTTTGAGCTGGGTGGGCTTGAGCAGGGTGGGTCCGCATCCCTTGCCCCGGTCGCGCAAGTATTTCAATGCTTGAACCAGGTTTGTCAAGGCTGGAAAGATGCCTTGACAAACCTGGTTCAAGCATGAAGGCGCTTTGGATCGGGGCGGCGGGGGGAGTCTGGATGCGGGTCGGGTTGGTCGGATCAGTTCAGCCAGCCGCAGCCCGCGCCGAACCCAGCCCAGCCCAGGCCGCGCCGAACCCAGCCCAGCCCAGGCCAGGCCGAATCTCAGCTCATGCTGAATCCAGCCAGGGCCAGCCGTAGCCCACGCCTCCGGGACCCGCCCGGTTCACGCCACGGTTCTCATCGGCACCACCAGGTAGGTCAGTTCCACCCCGTCGTCTCCTGCTGGGGATGTGAGGACGGTTGAGCGGATGCCGTCTTGGATTCGTAGTTCGATCCGTCTTCCGGTGAACGCCTTCAGCGCGTCTGACAGGTATCTGGCCTGGAAGGTCTTGGTCAGGCGGTTGCCGTCTACCGTTGCCTTCACCGATTCCTCCGACTCGCCGTTCTGCGGGTCGCTGCCTTTGACCCTTAGTTCGCTGTCGTCGACCTGGATGGTCACCGAGCCGTGGGGGCCCGAGTACGGGGTGGCTCTGCGGACCGCGCCCGCCAGTGCGTCCGCGTCCACGAGGACCGTGCTGTCGATGACCGCCTCCAGGAGTTTTCGTGCTCGATCGTCGGGGAACGGGGCTGCCAGCAACGCCGTGCTGACCGAGCCGCCCGGCCAGGAAAGAGCCAGGCGGTCGAGGTCCGCTTGAAGGGTCACGTCGTCGCCGGGTGCTGGTTGGCGGACGACGTCTGCCAGCAAGGTGGCTGGGGCCAGGACGTCCAGTGGAGCTTGGGAGTGCCAGGGGACGGTGGCGAAGGCCATGCGGTAGCGGTCGGTGGCCAGCAGTTCCAGGCGGTTGCCTGCCGAGTGGAGGCGGACGCCGGTGAACACCGGGAGTGCGCCGTCGCGGGACGCGGCGCTGGCCACCGGGAGGACTGCCGAGGCCAGGGCGGAGGCGGAGACGGTGCCTGCTGCGGGTGGGAGGTGGGGGATGCCTGGGTGGGACGAGAGGTCCAGTAGCGGTAGGGCGAAGCGGGCGTTGGAGGTGCGGATGGCCAAGCGGGAGCCCTCCACGACCAGGCGGACCTGGGGGGAGTCGAGGGTGCGGAGGGTGTCGGCCAAAGGCCTGGCCGGTACTAGGACTGTGCCCTCGGTGTGGATCGTGGCCTGTCTGGTCAGTCGGACCGCGTGTTCTCGGTCGCTGCCCGACAGCTCGACCCGGTCGGTGGCGTGCAGGACCAGGCCCGCCAAGACCGGGTCGTGGACCCTGGTCGGGAGGAGGCGGGCGACCTCGGCCGCCGCTCCTGCCAGGTCTGCTGTTGTGGCGGTGAGGTCCATGGTCAGGAAGCTATCCAAGGGGTACGACAATTCTTGGTCGTGCGAGGTCAGCGGCGGTCCGACTAGCGTGGGGGGCGTGAAGAGCGAACCGGTGCCGATGCCGACCCTGCGCGGCCGCGTCCTGGGTGGGAAGTTGCGCGACCTGCGGGAGGCGACCGGGTTCACCGTCGAGGCGGTGGCCAAGCGGTTGGACATCGTGGAGGCGCGGGTCCGGCGGCTGGAGGACGGGGTCACGCCCGTGTGGATGCCGGACCTGCACGCCTACTTCCACGCGCTGCGCATCGAGCGCAAGCTGCGGGACGTGCTGATCGGCGAAGCCGCCCGCGCCCGTGACCTGTACCTGGAGTGCGACTGGGGGCCGGAGGCCGAGTCCGTGCTGACCCTGCTCGGGCAGACCGCGGAACGGGTGGACGTGCTCAGCCCGCACGCGGTGCCGACGGTGCACGTGAAGGACCCGAGCCGGTGCACGGTGTTCACCAGCGAAGGCGCGATGCCCGGCGAGCAGCCGGGCATCACGATCCGCCGGATCCCGTTCGCCAAGGGCGCGTACCCCGGCATCGGCCACCCGTGCACCCTGTTCCACATGGACAAGGGGCCGTCGGTGGTGTTCCTCGAACACGTGCACGCGGCCACCTTCATCGAGGAACCCGAGGAAGTGCGGGCCGCGCGCAGCGTGTTCGAGCGGTTGGACGTGTTCCTGGCCTAGCGGGCCGCGAGGTCCATCTCGACCCGCTTGGCCGCCGGGTCGGCGGGGATGCCCGCCGCGACCGTGCCGCGCAGCAGCCACACCGCCGCCGCCACGACCAGGCCCGACGCGCCCGCCGCGAGGAACGCGACCGGCGTGCCGACGTGCTCCACGAGGTAGCCGCTGATCGACTGGCCGATGGCCAGGCCGACCGTCACGGCGGTGATGACCCAGCCGAACGCCTCGGTGGCCGTGCCCTTCGGCGCGACCTGCTCGATCGCGGCCGAGTGGGTGGTGGCCTGCGGCGTGACCAGGGTGCCGACCAGCAGCATCGTGACGCCGAGCCAGATCAGCGTGGTCGGGATCGCCAGCAGCAGCGACAGCGCGCCGAACCCGCCGAGCAGCGCGGGCAGCCGCAGGTGCATCGACTTGGGGAACGGCCGCATCGCGTACAGGACGCCGAACACCACGGAGCTGATCGACCACGCGCTCAGCAGCAGGCCGCCGAGGCTGAGGTGACCGGCGTTCGCGGCGGCCGCGGGCACCGCGACCTCGATGAACCCGATCGTCACGCCGAAGCCGAGCGCGGCGAGCGCGACCGTGCGCATGCCGGGGCTGGCCAGCGCGCCGAGCAGCTTGCGGTTCTCCACGACGGCCGGGCGCACGGCCCGGACGGTCGGGTTGAGCGCGAACCAGGTGGCGCCGATGACCATGCAGACCACGCCGACGACCACGCCGGTGCCCGCCCACGGGGCCGTGACCAGCAGGCCGGACAGGCCGGGGCCGAGGATGAAGAACACCTCCATGCTGATCGCCTCGTACGCGTACCCGGCGAGCCGGGTCGAGCCCGCGGGCACCATCCGGGCCCACAGCGCGCGGGACGCCGAGCCGACCATCGGCTCGTTGAACCCGACCAGGAACGCGAGCGGAACCAGCACGGCGACCGGCGCCTTGGCCTCCACGGCCAGGATCGACGCGGTGGAGAACACGATCAGCAGCACGATCGTGGCGAGCAGCGGACGGGTCGGGCCGAGCCGGTCCATCAGCCTGCCCTGCACGACCGCGCCCACCGCGACACCGACCAGCGCTCCCGCCGACACCAGCCCGGCGATGGCGAACGACCCGGTCGACCGCTGCACGTAGAGCAGCAGGGACAGGCCGACCATCGCGATCGGGAGGCGGGCGAGCAGGGACGCGACCACGGGGCCGCGCATTCCGGGGGTGGTCAGGGCGGCGCGGTAGTCGGCGAAACGGGCAGAGTGGGACATGCGTACCAGTGTGCCTTGTAGTGGTACGCCCGTACCAGTCATTTCACCGGTGTGGTCCATCACCCGTTGAGACGGTCGTTGCGATTTGGTCACAACAATGGGATGACTGGGTGAAAGTTGGCAACGAAACCGCTGAACACGACGTCTTACAGGGTGACAGGGCTTGATGTACCGGGGAGTCTCCGTGCGATCGTTGACAACACGGGGTCATCCGATGGAAGGCCCGGTGAGACGAAGATCGACGCGGGTTTCGGCGGAGATCGGACTGGGTAACCAGGACCTCCACGCCGGCGACGAGGGTCGGGGCCTGAACGCCGGTTGGAGAAGCGCGGTTCGTCGGGGGATGGACCGCGCGAAGTGAAGGGACCGGTGCGCCGCGTCGGGGGCGGCGCCCGGTCCCTTCACTCTTGCCTGGAACTAGCGAGCCCGGCGAGCCAGCCGCTCGGGGTCGAGGATCAGCACGCTCTTGCCCTCCAGCCGCAACCAGCCGCGGTGGGCGAAGTCGGCGAGCGCCTTGTTCACGGTCTCCCGCGAGGCGCCGACGAACTGCGCGATCTCCTCCTGCGTCAGGTCGTGGGTGACCCGGAGCAGTCCCGCCTCCTGGCTGCCGAACCGCTGGGCGAGCTGGAGCAGCGCCTTCGCGACTCGGCCGGGCACGTCGGTGAAGATCAGGTCGGCCAGCATGGAGTTCGTCCGGCGCAGCCTGCGGGCCAGGGCCCTCAGCAGCTGCTCGGCGATCTCCGGCCGGTTCGTGATCCACGTCCGCAGTGCGGGTCGGTCCATGCTGACCGCGCGAACCTCGGTCACCGTGGTGGCCGTCGACGTCCGCGGGCCGGGATCGAAGATCGACAGCTCGCCGAACATGTCCGACGGTCCGAAGATCCCCAGCAGGTTCTCGCGACCGTCCGGGGACTTCCGGCCGATCTTCACCTTGCCCGACTGGATGATGTACAGCCGGTCGCCCGGCTCACCTTCCGCGAAGATCACGTGGCCACGCGGGAATTCAACGGACTCCAGCGTCTGCGCCAGTGCCTCCGCTGCAGCCGGTTCAACCCCCTGGAAGATGCCCGCGCGGGCCAGGGTCTCGTCCACCTCGTCCCTCCTGTCGAGACGCGACGGCATGGTCGTGCGCCTTCCGCCTTTTGGCGGAGCCTGCGCCGTGCCGTCGATCACTGAGTGCAGTCTAAGGGTTGATCGGTGGTTCGCCTTCCGGCTCGCCGTCTCCAAAGGAGACAGACCAATCTTCGCCAACCCCAGACAGCCCGGTAAGGCCCACGAAGGGTGCTTCGTGGACCTCTAGGTCTTGCGGGCCCTGCTAGCGGCGGGTACGCCGCTGCCGCAGGTTCCTGGCACGACCGCCCAGCCGTCGCAGGCGGAACAGCTCCAGGGCCCGGCCGATGCCGTGCCCGTAGAGCGCCCTGACCTCGTCGGGACGCGCCTGCTCCAAGAACTCCTCGACCTCGTCCTCCTGAACGGCGACGTGGCGCAAACGAGCTTCCACGCGCTCCATGAAGAGCGCGAAGAACATGATGATGATCGGAACGGCGATGACGAACCAGGCAGTCATGATGGCTCCGATCCTTGCGCATCGAGTTTCGGGTGGCTCAAGAGGGGTCCCTCCGGCGGGCAGAGCCTCGGTCGTGAGCGGGTCGAGCCTCTGACGTAAGAGGACGCCTACGCCCGTACATTGGTTCCGTGCCCACCGCGAAGTTTCGCCAAACGCCTGCGGCCAAGACGGAGACCAGGTTAGGTCGTGTTCGTCGGGCCCGACGGATGCTCCGCTTGCTCGAACTAGGCTATCCGGACGCCCACTGCGAACTCGACTTCACCACGCCGTTGGAGCTCGTCGTCGCCGTCGTGCTGTCGGCGCAGAGCACGGACAAGGGCGTGAACCTCGCGACGCCCGCCCTCTTCAAGCGCTACCGGACGGCGGCCGACTACGCCTCCGCCGACCGCGCCGAGCTGGAGGAGCTGATCCGCTCGACCGGTTTCTACCGGAACAAGGCGACCGCCCTGCTGGGGTTGGGCGCCGCGCTGGTGGAGAAGTTCGACGGTGAGGTCCCCGGCAAGCTGGAGGACCTCGTCACCCTGCCCGGCGTCGGCCGCAAGACCGCCAACGTGGTGCTCGGCGACGCCTTCGGCGTGCCTGGGGTCACCGTCGACACGCACGTCGGCAGGCTGACCCGCCGCTGGGAGTGGATCACCGAGGAGGACCCGGTCAAGGCCGAGCACGCCATCGGGGCGCTGTTCGAGCGCAAGGACTGGACGATGCTGTCCCACCGGACGATCTTCCACGGCCGCCGGGTCTGCCACGCCAAGAAGCCCGCGTGCGGCGCCTGCTTCCTCGCGCCGCAGTGCCCGTCCTACGGGATCGGGGAGGTCGACCCGGACAAGGCCGCGAAGCTGGTCAAGGGCGACGAGGCCCCGCACCTGCTGGAGTTGGCCGACCGCGTGCGGGAGGGTGAGAAGCTCGGGTGAGGACGGCGACGCGGTGGGCGCTCGTGGCGTTGGTGCTGGTCGTGGCCGGGGTGGTCGCGCTCTGGCCCCGGTCGGACGACCGGGCGTCACCGGGGCCCGCCGCGGTCGAGCGGCCCACCCAGGACCTCGGCGCGGCCCGTGGCCTCGCCGCGCTCCGACCGTGCCCCCGTGGTGGACCGGACGGTCCCGCGCCTCTTCGGGGCGTCACCGCAACCTGCCTGGGTGATGGCGCGTCCATAGACGTGGCCACGACCGTCGCGGGCGGCCCGGCGCTCATCAACTTCTGGGCGACCTGGTGCCAGCCGTGCCAGGAGGAGCTCCGGGTGCTGGACGGGTACGCCCAGGAGCCGGGAGCCGTGCCCGTGATCCCCGTCCAGGTGCTGAGCGGCGAGTCCGACGGGCTGGAGCTGCTCACCAAGCTCGGCGTCCACCTGCCGTCGCTCTACGACGGGTCGGACGCGCTCCGCAAGGTGCTGAAGGCGCCGCCGAACCTGCCCGCCAGCTTCGTCGTCCAAGCGAATGGTTCAGTGATCCAAGTTACATCTCCGCTGACTTTCTCCACCCCCGACCAGGTCCGGGAGGCGGTCGAGTGACGCTCCTGACCGACCCGGCCGACGTGCCGGACTGGATGACCACGCTCGTGAAGGCGTCCGCCCGGATCGACGCCGCGACGTTCTCCCGGATGACCGCGCCCGCCCCCGCCACGGCTCGCGCGGCGGCCGTCCTGATGCTGTTCGGCGAGGGCCCGAACGGCCCTGACGTGCTGCTTCTCCGTCGAGCGGACACGCTGGGGTCGCACCCCGGCCAGGTCGCGTTCCCCGGTGGAGCGGCTGACCCGACCGACGACGGACCGGTCGACACGGCCCTGCGCGAGGCCGAGGAGGAGACCGGCGTGCAACGCGAAGGGGTGCGGCCCGTGGCCGTGCTCCCGGTGCTGCACGTGCCGGTCTCCGGTTTCCTCGTCACGCCGGTACTGGCACATTGGCATGAACCATGTCCGGTCCTGCCCGTAGACCCTGCTGAGACCGCGGCGGTGGCGCGGGTGCCGATCGCCCATCTCGCGGACCCGGAGAACCGGTTCCTCGTCAGCCACCCCTCGGGCTACGTGGGACCCGCGTTCTCCGCGCCTGGCATGTTGGTGTGGGGGTTCACGGCAGGACTGCTCAACGGGCTCATCGCGCTCGGCGGGTGGGAACGGCCGTGGGACGGGACCGACGTCCGGGACCTTGATCTAGCGCTGCGCGCTACGTAGAAGCTTGTCGGAGGTTGTGGGCGTGAATTGGGTCGACCTGCTGGTGCTGGCGCTGGCCGTGTTCGCGGCGGTGTCCGGCGCCCGGCAGGGCATGGTCATCGCCCTGCCCGCGTTCATCGGTGTCCTGGTCGGCCTCGTGCTGGGCACCCAGCTCGCGCCCCTGGTGGTCTCGCAGTTCGACAACGTGGTCACCAAGGTGGTCTTCGCGGTCGGCATCGTGATCCTGCTGGTGGCGCTGGGCGAGACGCTGGGCGTCTACATCGGCCGCATGGTGAAGCCGCACATCAACGCGGGCCCGCTGCGCGGCGTGGACAACGCGCTGGGCGCGATCGTCCAGGGCCTCGTGGTGTTCGTGGTGGCGTGGATGATCGCCCTGCCGCTGACCTCCGTCGCGGGCGTGCCGTCGCTGGCGAAGGCGCTCAAGCAGTCCGTGCTGCTCAAGACGGTCGACGACGTGATGCCCGCCGCCGCCCGCGAGCTGTCGGACGACCTCCAGAAGCTGTTCGACGTGTCCGGCTTCCCGGCGGCGATGGACCCGTTCAACCGGACCCCGCTCAAGGACGTCGGCCCGCCGAACCCCGAGCTGGCGGCCAACCCGATCGTGCAGAAGCTCCGGCCCAGCGTGCTGAAGGTCCGCGGCCGGGCCCCGTCGTGCTCGCGGGCGCTGGAGGGGACCGGGTTCGTGGTCGCCCCGGAGCGCGTGATGACGAACGCGCACGTCGTGGCGGGCACGAGCGAGGTGACCGTGGAGGTCGGGCGCGGGCAGTTCGACGCCACGGTGGTGCTGTACGACGCGCAGACCGACATCGCGATCCTCGCCGTGCCGGACCTGGAGGCCACGCCGTTGCAGTTCGACGGCGACGAGATCCCGCAGGGCCAGGACGGGATCGTCCTCGGCTACCCGCTGGACGGCCCGTACACGGCGTCCGAGGCGCGGGTGCGCGAACGCATCCCGATGCTGCGGGGGCCGGACATCTACGACGCGCAGACCGTGACCCGCGACGTGTACACGATCCGGGCGAAGGTCCGCAGCGGCAACTCCGGTGGCCCGCTGGTGGACCTCCAGGGACGCGTGATGGGCGTGGTGTTCGGCGCGGCCGTGGACGACCAGGAGACCGGGTTCGTGCTGACCGCGCAGCAGGTGCGCGACGAGGTGGAGAAGGCCCCGTCGCTGGTGCGCAAGGAGTCGACCCAGAGCTGTGCCAGCTAGGTCTGGGAGATGAACTCGGCCAGGATGCGGCTTGTTGTGTGGGGTGCTTCCTGGTGCGGGAAGTGGCCGATCTCCGGGAGGCAGCGCCACTTGGAGTTCGGCCCCAGCCAGTAGGACGAGTGGCGGGCCGTGGACTCCAGCATGATCGGGTCCACGGCGCCGTGGAGCTGGAGCACCGGCACGTCCAGGCGGCGGTCGATGGTCTCGATGAACCGGCGGCCGTCGCTGCGGACCTGCGAGCGGAGCGCCCAGCGGTAGTACTCCAGCGCGCTGTGCGCCACGCCGGGGACCATCATGGCCTCGCGGTTGCGGCGGACGACCTCGTCGAACTCCGGCGCCACCGTCCACTTGGGACCCGACCAGGAGCGCAGCAGGCCGCCCACGTTGGCCGCGCGGTCGTTGGTCAGCCAGCGCTCGGGGTAGATCGGGGCCTGGAAGCGGAACGCGTAGCTCGCGGCCCGGCCCTGGGTGCGGGGGTTCTTGCGGATCGCCCGGCGCAGCGCCAGCGGGTGCGGGGCGGAGATCGCCGTCACCGACTGGACCAGGCGGGGGTGCATCGCGCCGACCGTCCACGCCAGCAGCCCGCCCCACGCGTGGCCGACCAGGTGCGCCCGGCGTTCGCCCAGCGCCTTGACCAGGCCCGCCACGTCACCGGCCAGCGTCCAGCCGTCGTAGCCGCGCGGCGGTTTGTCGGAGTCGCCGTAGCCGCGCAGGTCCAGCGCCACCGCGCGGTAACCGGCCTCGGCCAGCGACGTCAGCTGGTGGCGCCACGACCACCAGAACTCGGGGAACCCGTGCAGCAGCAGCACCAGCGGACCCTCGCCCATCTCGGCCACGTGCAGCCGGACGCCGTTGGCGGAGACGTCGCGATGGGTCCACGGTCCGCTGATCCGCACCGTGGACGGATCAGGGGGCAGGCGCACGGCCCGGCCTAGTGGGCTTCGCCGCGGTGCCGCAACGTGTCGACGATGCCCTTGGCGGACTCGATCGTGCGTTCCGGCGCCTTCAGCTTCTTCACCTTGCGGTAGCCGAGGAACGCGAACAGGCCCGTGACGAGCAGCATGGCCACGAACACCGTCAGGAACGACAGCGACAGCGGCCAGCCGAAGATGTCGTAGAGGGCGTAGCCGATGGTCAGGAACAGGAAGAAGAGGCTGAACAGCAGCACCGTCAACGCGACGATGAAGTAGACGCTGCCCGTGACCCCCTTCTTGATCTCCTTGACGACCTCGGACTTCGCCAGTTCGACCTCGGCCCTGACCAGCGTCGACAGGTGGCCCGTCGCGTCGCGGACGAGCCCGCCGAGCGACGTCTCCTCGGCGATCTTGGCCGCGTTCTCCGCCGTCAGCGGGATCGACGGGACGGGCGGCAGGCCGTCGCTTCCACGGCCGCCGTTGGTGTTCTCCCTCGCGCTGGTCACCGGCCCATCGTGCCATGCACGCGGACGCGCAGCCGTTCGGCTGGCTGATCACGCCACTTCGTTGTCGGCTTGGTGCACACGGCTGCGCCGAACGAGCAGGACGGCGGCGAGCAGCGAGGCCGTCAACGAGGCCAGCAGGACGGCGGCCTTCGCCTGTTCGGCGGCCGCTCCGGTCAGCGCGAGGTCGGCGATCAGCAGGCTCACGGTGAACCCGACGCCGCCCAGCATCCCGACCGCGAGGACGTCCCGAAGGCCCGTGCCGCTGGGCCACACCGCGGCCTTCAGCCACACCGCCAACACGGCCGACCCGACGATCCCGACCACCTTGCCGAACACCAGCCCGGCCATCACGCCGAGCGCGATCTTGTCGGTGAACAGCTTGCCCAGCGCGTCACCGCCGATCGGCACCCCAGCGGCGAACAGCGCGAACACCGGCACCGCGAACCCCGCCGAGTACGGCTGCAACCGGTGCTCGAGGCGGACGGCGGGCGAGTGCTTCTCGCGCGGGTCCTTGCGCACCCGCGTCAGCAGACCGAGCGCGACGCCCGCGATGGTGGCGTGCACGCCCGCCGCGTGCACCAGCGCCCACGTCGCCACCGCGATCGGCACGTACAGCCACGCGGACCGGACGCGCCTGTGCTGGAGGTACGCGTAGAGCGCCATCAGAGCCAGCGCGCCGAGCGCCGCGAGGACGTTGAACTTCGAGGTGAACAGGATCGCGATCAGCAGGATGGCGCCCAGGTCGTCGACCACGGCGAGGCTGAGCAGGAACACCCGCAGGCTGCTGGGCAGCCCCGACGCGGTGATCGCCAGCACGCCCAGCGCGAACGCGATGTCCGTCGCGACCGGGATCGCCCACGCCCGCTCGACCCCCGGCTGCCCCCACGCCACGCCCACCGCGACCAGCGCCGGGACGACCATGCCGCCGATTGCGGCGATCACCGGCAGGATCGCGGCCTTGACCTTGGACAGCTCGCCGACGACGAGTTCCCGCTTGAGCTCGAGCCCGGCGACGAAGAAGAACACCGCGAGCAGCCCGTCCTTGGCCCAGTCGCCGACGCTGAGGTTCAGGTGCAGCGAGGCCGGGCCGACGTGCAGGTCCCGAAGACCGGTGTAGGACCCGCTGAACGGCGAGTTCGCCCAGAGCAGGGCGATGGCGGTCGCGCCCAGCAGCACCATCCCACCGACGGTCTCGGTGCGGAGGTAGCGGGCGAAATCGGTGACGATGGCCGGGCGGCGGGACTGCACCAGATCAACTCCGAGGTCTAGAGGACAGCACAATGTTGCTGCCGACCAGACTTCCCGGCTCACCGAAACCCACCTTATCGGACGCGAACGGTTGGACGGACCGTTCACGGCGGGTGGAGGTGGGTGGTGTTGGCCGGCGGTGTGGGCTGAACGGACCGTTCATCCGGAGGTGGGCGGGAGCGGTCCGGGTTCGTGAGCGGCTGAACGGACCGTTCGTCCGGAGGTGGGGCGTGAACCACCGAGGTCCGTGCGGACTTTCGGCTGAACGGACCGTTCACCCACCCCGGACGTGAGCCCTCAAAACGGTCGTACCCCCTGCCGCGACGGCAGGGGGTACGACATCGTCCACCGGAAGGTCAGTCCTCGGTCGTCGTCTTCAGACCGCTGGAGATCAAGTCCATCACGGACGAGTCCGCCAGGGTGGTCACGTCGCCGACCTGGCGGTTTTCCGCCACGTCCTTCAGCAGTCGGCGCATGATCTTGCCGGAGCGGGTCTTCGGCAGCTCCGGCACGACCATGATCTGCCGCGGCTTCGCGATCGGGCCGATCTCCTTCGCCACGTGCTCGCGGAGCGCCTTGATCGCCTCCGCGCCGGACGCGCTGTCGGCCACGCCGCCGCGCAGGATCACGAACGCCACGATGCCCTGGCCCGTGGTCGGGTCGGACGCGCCGACGACCGCGGCCTCGGCGACCGTCGGGTGCGAGACCAGCGCGGACTCGACCTCGGTGGTGGAGATCCGGTGGCCGGACACGTTCATCACGTCGTCGACCCGGCCGAGCAGCCAGATGTCGCCGTCGGCGTCGTACTTGGCGCCGTCGCCCGCGAAGTAGAAGCCCTGCTCGGCGAACCGCGACCAGTACGTGTCGCGGAAGCGCTCCTCGTCGCCCCAGATGCCGCGCAGCATCGACGGCCACGGCTCGTCGAGCACCAGGTAGCCACCGCCGCCGTGCGGGACCTCGACGCCCTGCTCGTCGACGACCTTCGCGCCGATGCCGGGCAGCGGGCGCTGCGCGGAGCCGGGCTTGGTCGAGATGACGCCGGGCAGCGGCGAGATCATGATCGCGCCGGTCTCGGTCTGCCACCACGTGTCCACGATCGGGGCCTTGCCCGCGCCGATGTGCTCGCGGTACCAGATCCACGCCTCGGGGTTGATCGGCTCGCCGACGCTGCCCAGGACGCGCAGCGAGGACAGGTCGTACTTCGCGGGGATGTCGTCGCCCCACTTCATGAACGTGCGGATCAGCGTGGGCGCCGTGTAGTAGATCGAGACGCCGTACTCCTGGATGATCTCCCAGTGCCGGCCCTCGTGCGGGGTGTTCGGCGTGCCCTCGTAGACGACCTGGGTCACGCGGTTGGCCAGCGGGCCGTAGACGATGTAGCTGTGCCCGGTCACCCAGCCGATGTCGGCGGTGCACCAGTACACGTCGGTGTCCGGCTTGAGGTCGAACACGTTGTGGTGCGTGTACGCGGTCTGCGTGAGGTAGCCGCCGGTCGTGTGCAGGATGCCCTTCGGCTTCCCGGTCGTGCCGGAGGTGTAGAGGATGAACAGCGGGTGCTCGCTGTCGAACGCCTCGGGCGCGTGCTCCTCGGACTGGCTGTCCACGACGTCGTGCCACCACACGTCGCGGCCCTCGACCCAGTCCACTTCGGACTCGGTGCGCTTCACGACGAGCACGTTGGTGACGCTGGGGGTCTGCGCGACGGCCTCGTCGACGGCGGCCTTGAGCGACACGGGCTTGCCGCGCCGGTACTGGCCGTCGGTGGTGATCACGATCTTCGCGGAGGCGTCGTCGATGCGGGTGCGCAGCGCCTCTGCGGAGAAGCCCGCGAAGACGACGCTGTGCGTCGCGCCGAGCCGGGCGACGGCGAGGATCGAGAAGATCGCCTCGGGCACCATCGGCATGTAGATCGCGACCCGGTCGCCGGTCTCCAGGCCGAGCGAGACCAGGGCGTTCGCGGCCTTGGAGACCTCGCGCTTGAGGTCGTTGTACGTGATCGCGCGCTTGTCGCCGGGCTCGCCGACCCAGTGGATCGCGACCTGGTCGCCGTGGCCGGACTCGACGTGCCGGTCGACGCAGTTGTAGGCGACGTTGAGCTTGCCGCCGACGAACCACTTCGCGAACGGCGCGTTCGACCAGTCGAGCACCTGGTCCCACTTCGTGTCCCAGGCGAGGCGGTCGGCCTGCGCGGCCCAGAACGCGTCGCGGTCGGCACTCGCATCGTCGTACAGCGCGGACGTCGCGTTCGCCTGCGCGGCGAACTCCGCGCTGGGCGGGAACGTCCGGCTCTCCGTGTGCAGGTTGTCCAGGGCCGGGCCCTGGTCCGACGGCTGGGTCATGGTGCGGGACCTCCTACGTTCCTGACCTACGTGCAGAGCGGCTGTGCTGACCGTAGTGCCGGACGACCCGGATCGACAGGCGCGGCACGCGAAAAGGTTCAGACCAATTCTGGCTACAGTCGAAACACCTGGGTAACTGTGTAACCCCGCTCGCGCGCCGGTGCCACCGTTCGTCGGCCGAACGACCCGTCCGTTGCGACGAACGGACCCGTGGTGACGCCGCTCACCCCTGATCGGACTAGTTCCCGCTGGTCAGCCCCTCGCGCACGGCGGGCCACTCCGGGGCGGTCACGGAGTACACGGCCGTGTCGCGCAGCGTGCCGTCCGGCCGCACGCGGTGGGCCCGCAGCGACCCCTCGAAGGTCGCGCCGAGCCGGGTGATCGCCGCGCGCGACCGGGCGTTGAGCATGTCGGTGTGCCAGCCGACGCGGTGCGCGCCGAGGTCGTCGAACGCCCGCCCGATCAGCAGCAGCTTGGCGCCGGTGTTCAGCCCGGTGCGCTGCCAGCGCGGGCCGATCCAGGTGTGTCCGATGTAGACGCCGCGGTGCACGGGGTCGATCTCGTAGTACGACGTCGTGCCCGCGACCTCGCCGGTCGCGGGGTCGAGCTGGACCCACGCCCGGCGGTTCGGGTCGGCCAGCGCCTTGGTGACGAACGCCCGCATCTCGTCCAGGGTCGTGGGCTGGAGGACGCTCAGCCACGTCCAGATCGCCGGGTCCTTGCCCGCCGCGAGCAGGCCCTCGGCGTGGTCCTCGGTCAACGGCTCCAGCCGCACGTGCGGGCCGGTCATCACGGGGCGGTCGAACCAGTCGGTGGTCACGGGTGCTCACGCTATGCCGCAAGTGGCCACTCATGAACGGCCAATAAAGGGTAATTTCGAATAGCCACTTTACTCACGGGTAATGTCCGGCCCCGTGACCGATCCGCTGGCTCCGCTGCTGGACCTGCCCGGCGTGGCCGACGCCGTCGCCGCCGCCAAGACCGCCGTCTTCCAGGTGCACCGCCACCGGGTGAACCTGCGCGGCTGGGCGACCACCGCCGCCGAGGCGTCCGTGCGCGCCGCCCGCGCCTCCGCCGCGCTCGACGGCGGGCCGACCGCCATCCCGGAGGACGGCTCGGTGACGGACCCCGTGCTGGCCGGGTCGCTGCGGGTCGCCGAGGCGCTCGGCACGCTGCTGCCCACGTGGGAGCGCGCGCCGTCGCAGGCACTGGCCCGGCTGCACCTGCTCGCCGCCGCCGACTTCGACGGCGAACTCGGCAGGCCCCGGCTCGACCCCGGCGTCGCCGACCGGCTCGACCTGCTCGCGGGCCTGCTGACCGGCGGCACGAAGGTCCCCGGCCCGCTGCTGGTCGCGATCGTGCACGGCGAACTGCTGGCGCTGACCCCGTTCGAGAGCGCGAACGGCGTGGTCGCGCGGGCCGCGGCCCGGCTGACGTCGATCGCCACCGGCCTGGACCCGAAGGGTCTTGGCGTCCCCGAGGTCCACTGCCTGCGGCGGCAGAACGAGTACGACGCCGCCCTGGTCGCCTTCACCTCGGGTGAACCCGAGGGCGTCGGCCGGTGGATCCTGTTCTGCTGCGCTGCGCTGGAGGCGGGCGCCCGCGAGGCGTCGAGCATCGCGGACGCCGCCTCCGCCTGATCGAGCGGGATCAGCCGAAGTAGTCGCCGACGTACCCGAGGCGCGCCGGGCCGGTGAGCGAGTTGGGCCACGCCACCGTCACGGTCCGGTCGGCGGCGGTCGTCGGCAGGGTGAAGGTCGCGGACGCGACCGGGTAGCCCTGCGCCGTGCCCTTCTTGGAGGCGATGTACACGACCTTCGGGTGGCCGGGCGAGACCACGACCCGCTCGGCGCCCGCGGGGTCGGGCGTGACCACGCCGATGGGCAGCGCGACGCCGTCCGGGTCGTGGAACACGAGGTCGCCGAGCGTGCCGCGCATCGCGCACGCCCGCGAGGCCTCGAACTCGACCTGGAACAGCTGGTCGGCGACGTTCGGCGAGACCCGTTCGCCCGCCCTCACGACCAGGGCGGACGCCGTGCACTGCGGTGTGGCGGCGGCGGACGCGGCGGGGGCGCCGAGCACGCCCAGCGCCAGGACTCCGAGCAGAACCGTTGTCGTCTTCATGGGCAGTCCACGCTCGAAGCCCTCTCCCGGTTGCCCCGTCAGAGCACTTCCGCGAGCACCTCGGCGGCCCTGCGGGCGTCGGCGTACCTGATGTACAGCGGCGCGAAACCGAAGCGCAGCACGTCAGGGGGCCGGTGGTCGCCGATCACGTCCCGTGCGATCAGCTTCCCCATCACGGCCTCCGCGTCGGTGTGCCGCAACGAGATCTGGTGCCCGCGCCACTCGTCGGCGGGCGTGATCACCTCGATGCCCGGCAGGTCCTCCACGAGCGACCGGAAGTACGCGGTCAGCGCCAACCCCTTGGCCCGCACGTCCGCCAGCGACACCTCGTCCCACACGTCCAGCGCGGCGTCGAGCGCCAGCATGGAGAGGATGTCCGGCGTACCGCACCGGCCCCGCGCGATCCCGGCGTCGGGCGTGTACGCCTCCTCCATCGCGAACGGCGCGCGGTGCCCGGTCCACCCGGTCAACGGCTGCTCGAACGTGGCCTGCGCGGCCGTCGGCACGTAGAGGAACGCGGGCGACCCCGGCCCGCCGTTGAGGAACTTGTACGTGCACCCCACGGCCAGGTCCACGCCCAGCGCGTCCAGCTCGATCGGCAGCACGCCCGCGCTGTGGCAGAGGTCCCAGACGACCTTCGCCCCGACCGCGTGCACCCGCTCGGTCACCGCGGCCATGTCCAGCATCCGGCCGGTCCGGTAGTCGACGTGGTTGAGCAGCACCACGGCGGTCCGCTCGGTCAGCTCCAGCGCGTCCGGCACGGCGGGCCGCAGCTCCAGCCCGGTCAGCTCCGCCACGGACCGGGCGATGTACCCGTCGGTGGGGAACGTGCCCGCGTCCACCACGATCTCCGCGCGGTCCGTGCCCTTCACCGCCGCCATCAGCGCCTTGAAGAGGTTCACGCTGGTCGAGTCGCCCACGACGACCTGCCCCGGCGCGGCCCCGACCAGCCGCCCGACCCTGTCGCCGACCCGTTGCGGGGCCTCCCACCAGCCCTCGGACCAGCTGCGGATCAGCCTGCGGCCCCACTGCTGCCGCACGACCTCCTGCATCCGCTCGGCGACGGCCTTCGGAGGCGCGCCGAGGGAGTTGCCGTCCAGGTAGACCACGTCGTCATCCAGGTCGAACAGGTCGCGCACGCGCGCGAGCGGGTCGACGGCGTCGAGGTCGGTCACACGAAGCTCCTCGCGGTCCACAGTTCCGGGAACACCGAACGCTGGGTGCGCTTCTCCAGCCAGGCCACGCCGGCGGAACCGCCCGTGCCCACCTTGGCACCCATCGAGCGCCGCGTCGCGAGGAGGTGGTCGTAGCGCCAGCGCGCGAACTCCTCGGCGATGTCGGTCAGCGCCTCGCCCAGCTCCAGCAGGTCGCGGTCGTCGCCGCGGTACACCTCGGCCCACACCTTCTCGACGTCGGCGTTCGGCTCGTAGGCCCTGGACAGGTCGCGCTCCAGCACGTCGACCGGGATGCCCAGGCCACGGCGGTGCAGCGCCGCGAGCACGTCGTCGTACAGGCTCGGCGCGTGCAGCTGCGCCTCCAGGGAGTCGTGCAGCTTCGGCACGGCCCGGTGCGGCACCAGCATCGAGCGGGACTTCTCGCCGAGCAGGAACTCCATCTCGCGGTACACGCCGGACTGGAAGCCCGAGCCCTCGCCGAGCGCGTCGCGGAACGAGTTGAACTCGCCCGGCGTCATCCGCGCGATCGGCCGCCACGCCGCGTTGAGGCCCTGCATGTGCAGGTCGCTGCGGTGCAGCGTGCGCACGGCCGCGCGCAGGTCGTCGGCCCGCAGCTCCCGCTGCGCCTGCCGCCACTCGAACACCAGCAGGCCGAAGTACAGCTCCATGATCTGGGTGATGACCAGGAACGACATCTCGCGCGGGTCGTCGGAGGCCTGCTTCTGCAACGTGTGCAGGACCGAGGCGTGCACGTAGTCCTCGTACGGCGTGGTGCCGCCGAAGTCGAGCTTGGGGACCTCTTCGCCGCCGTGGACGACCGGACAAGTGCTCATGTCGTCATCATGCGTGCTCGGATGGCATTTCTGAATGCACGTCGACGGCCTTCCGGGCCCCGAAGTCTTACAGCCGAAAGCCGTTTCGGCGGATAGGTTTGCGTTCATGAGCATCGACCTGGACGCCGTGGACTGGGCCCTGCTGGAGGCCCTCCAGGAGGACGCGCGGCTGTCGTACAACGAGCTGGCCCGGCGCGTGCACATCTCGCCTCCGACGGTCGCGCAGCGCGTGCGGCGGCTGGAGAACGCGGGCGTGATCACCGGCTACCGGGCCGCGGTCGACCCCACGGCGG
The DNA here is from genome assembly GCF_042738955.1 of Umezawaea sp. NPDC059074. NCBI lineage: Bacteria > Bacillati > Actinomycetota > Actinomycetes > Pseudonocardiales > Pseudonocardiaceae > Umezawaea > Umezawaea sp. NPDC059074. The sequence goes on along the minus strand of NZ_JBHYHC010000028.1, from coordinate 47,251 downwards.
TGGGACGCTCGGTCGTCGCCCTGGTGCGGATGAAGTGCTACGGCCCGAGGTGCATCACCGTGCACCCGGAACTGCTCGACGACTGCCCGGAGGTGGTCGAGGTCGTGCGGCTGACCGGCGACATCTGCTCGGTCGTGAAGGTCGTGACGACGTCGGTGCAGGAGCTGGAACGGCTGCTCGTGCGGCTCGGCGGCCACGGCGAGACGTCCAGCGCGATGGTGCTGTCGACGCCGATCCCGTGGCGTCCCGTCCTAGCCGGTGGCTAAGGACACCATCGCCTGGCGCACGTGCCCGTCCGAGCCGACGAGCGCCTCGGCGGCCCGCGCGATCGTCGCGCCGGACAGCAGGTGCACCAGCGCCACCTTCAGGTCGCCGCCCGCGTCCGACAGCGCGTCCGTGCACTCCTGCTCGGCCAGCCCGGTCGCCTCGCGCAGGATCCGCACGGTCCGGCCGCGCAGCTTCGCGTTCGTGGCCCGCATGCTGACCATCAGGTTCGAGTAGGTGCGGCCCAGCCGGACCATCACCGCGGTCGAGAACGACGTCAGCACGAGCTTCTGCGACGACCCGGCCTTCATCCGCGTCGACCCCGCGATGGCCTCCGGGCCCGTGTCGAGCGCGATCAGCACGTCGACCTCGCACGGCGCGGGGGACATCGGGTTGTTCGACACCAGCACCGTGTGCGCCCCGAGCGCGCGCGCCTCGACCAACGCGCTCACGACGTACGGCGTCCGCCCGGACGCCGTGACCCCGAGCACGAGGTCACCCGCCGACGCGAACCGCCGGATCTCCGCCGCGCCACTGCTGTCCTCGACGTTCTCCAACGCCCGCACCAACGCCTCCGGCCCACCCGCGTGGTGCGCGACGAACCAGTCCGGCGGCACGTTGAACGTCGGCGCCAACTCGGCCGCGTCGAGCGTGGCCAACCGCCCCGACGTCCCGGCCCCCACGTAGTGCACCCGACCGCCGGCGCGCAACGCCCCGACCGCCAGGTCGGCCGCCAGCGCGAGCTGCGGCAACACCGCCGCCACCGCGTCCGGCACGACCTGGTCCTCCACGTTGATCGCCCGCAGGACGTCCAAAGTGGACATCCGGTCGATGTCGAGCGTGCGCGGGTTCCGCATCTCGGTAGGGGAATCCACGCGCACCGCCACACCGTTGCCGGGCGAGGTCATTTACCGGTCTCCCGTCGTCGCCTGCCGTCGGGCCGCGCTCCCAGCCGGTGGCCGGAGACCGCGTCGTACGTCGCTTCCAGCGCCGACTTCGCGCTGTCGACGTGCAGCTGCGCCACGCCGATGAACAGGCAGTCGACCACGGTCAGCTGGGCGATCCGGCTGGCCATCGCGCCCGAGCGGAACGTCGTCTCGCGCGCGGCCGTGGTCAGGACGTGGTCGGCGACCTCGCTGATCGGCGAGCGCGGGAAGTTGGTGAGCGCCACGGTCGTCGCGCCGCGGTCCTTGGCGACGCGCAGCGCCTCCACGGTCTCCGACGTCGAGCCGGTGTGCGAGATGCCGACGGCGACGTCCGCGTCGGTGAGGACGGCCGCGCTGGTCAACGCGATGTGGGTGTCGTTCCAGGCGAAGCAGACCCGGCCGATGCGGTGCAGCTTCTGCTGGAGGTCGAAGGCGACGAACGCGCTCGCGCCGAACCCGTAGACGTCCACCCGTCCCGCGCCCGCGACGGCCTGCACGACCTTCTGCAACGTCTCCACGTCGAGCTGTTCGGCGGTCTCCTCCACGGCGCGCGCGTCGGCGAACGCGACTTTGCCGACGACCTGGCGCAGGTCGTCGGTCAGCGTGATGTCGCTGCCGAGGTCGCGGTCGACGCGGGAGGCGGTCCTGGCGGTGTCGGCGGCGAGCGCGATCCGCAACTCCGGGTAACCGCCGACGCCGATGGCCTTGCAGAAGCGGGTCACCGTCGTCTCGCTGGTGCCCGCGGCCTCGGCCACCTCGGTGATGCTGCGGTGGGCGACCGTGGCGGGGTTCTCCAGCACGACCTTGGCGACCCGCTGCTCCGCGCGGGCGAGGCCCGGCAGCAGTGAGCGGATCTTGACCAGGGGGCTGGCGTCGAGGTAATCGGGATTGTGGCTGGACACGTGGGAAACTTACTAACCGTGACTACCCAGGTCAACGGACCAGAGGGGGTACTCGGGCAGATTTGTGAGCATTTCTCACCCGAACGGCGTCAGTTCCTCACCGACTGTCCGCGCGTGCTGGCGGACCGTGCTCACCGCGCTGCCGGACGCCAGTCGACCGCCGTCAGCGCCCCCGGATCCCGCTCGGCGTCCAGCAGGGTGCTCCTGCTGCCGAAGACCTTGATCCCGTCCACGTACACGCCTCGCCCGCCGTACCCCGCGCCCCTCACGTAGAGCCACCGGAACCGCGGTCCCTCGGCCGCGACCTCGACCCGCCTCCACGTCCTGGTCCCGGTTCCGGTCAACGTCCTGAGGTCCCGCCACGTGGTGCCGTCGCCGGACTGGAGCACGACGCTGTCGCCCTCGTCGAGGTCGACGAACGCGTCGAACGAGACGCGGCGCGCGCCGGGCAGGTCGCCGGTCGTGAGCGTCGCGCCGGTCAGGGCGGGGGTCCACGCGTCGGGGCCGTGCTGCGGGCGGACGGCGAGCGCCTTCGCGAGACCGTCCGCGACGGCCCGGCGCGCGGGGTTGATGGAGCCCCAGTCGCGGGAGGGGTGCACGCGGTTGGTCAGGAGGATGGCGATGGACCGCGACATCGGGTCGAGCACGAGTGTCGTGCCGGTGAAGCCCGTGTGCCCCGCCGTGCGAGGAGAAGCGAGAGCGCCCATGTACCAGCGCTGGTCCAGCTCGAACCCGAGTCCGTGCGAGTCGCCGGGGAATTCGGTGTTGAAGTTCGTCAGCATCAGCTCGACGGTCTTCGGCCGGAGGATCCGGTGGCCGTTGTACGTGCCGCCGTTGAGGATCGCCTGGCCGAGCACGGCGAGGTCGCGCGCGGTGGAGAACACGCCCGCGTGGCCCGCGACGCCGCCCAGCGACCAGGCGTTCTCGTCGTGCACCTGGCCGCGCACCATGCCGCGGCCCGCGTTGGCCTCGAACTCCGTCGCGGCGATCCGGTCGAGCTTGCTCGCGGGCGGGTTGTACCCGGTGTCGACGAGACCGAGGGGACGGGTGATCCCGTTGCGCACCAGCTGGTCCAGCGGCGCCCCGCTCACCCGGTGGACCAGCTCGCCCAGGGTGATCAGGTTCAGGTCGGAGTAGGTGTAGGTCGAGCCCGGCGGGGTCTTCGGCGCGACGTCCATGACGGCCTTGATCCGCGACGGGACGTCCGGCCACTGCTGCCACAGCGGCAGGAACGGCTCCAGGCCGGAGGTGTGGGTGAGGAGCTGCTCGACGGTGATGGCCTCCTTGCCGTTCACGCCGAACTCCGGCAGGTACCGCGCCACGGGCTGGTCCACCCGCACCCGACCCGCCTCGACCTGCTGCATGACCGCGATGGAGGTGAACAGCTTCGAGATCGACGCGAGGTCGAAGATCGTGTCCTCGGCCATCGGAACCCGTTGCTCGACGGGGAGTTCGGTGCCCTTGGCGTCGGAGTAGCGGACGGCCCAGCCGGTCGGCTGGTGGGCGACGACCTTGCCGTCGTGCGCCAGGAGCGTCACCGCGCCCGCGAACAGCGGGTGCCCGCTCGAGTTCGGCTCGGTGTACTGGCGCACCTGCTCCAGCGCGGCGTCGATCGGCGCGCGGTCCAGGCCCGCGTCACCGGCGCGCAGCGTGGTCCACGTCGGCGCGAAACCGGTGTGCGGGCGGTCGAACCGGCCGGTCGACGGGTCCGCGTGGGCGGGGAGGGCGGTCATGGCTACCAGGGTGGCGGTGGTGACGAGCAGGGCGGGCAGGCGCATCGTGGTCCTCACCGGTAGTGGAGGTACGGACTTCTGGTGCGGCGGAACGCGGTCAGCTCGGCTTCCCAGGCCCCGACGACCTCGTCGACGCCCGCGCCGGCGTCGACCGTGCGGCGCAGGCGGTCCGAGCCGCTGAGGTTGTCGATCCAGTTGTCGGGCCGCCAGCCGAACAGCGCGGGGTAGAGGGAGCGAGCGGTCACGATCATCGCGACGGCGGCGCGGATCGCGTCGAACCTCCGCGGGTCGGTGAGGTGCAGGGCCACCCCGCCGCAGGACTTGCCGACGAACTTGCCGAACGTGGGGGAGAAGTAGGTCTCGCGGAAGCGCACGCCGGGCAGCGCCAGCTCGTTGAGGCGCTCGGCCCACCGCCAGTCGACGTCCGGCGCGCCGACGGTCTCGAACGGCCGGGTCGTGCCGCGGCCCTCGGAGAAGAGCGTGCCCTCGAACAGGCACGTGCCGGGGTAGACCAGCGCGGTGTCCTGCGTGGGCATGTTCGGGCTCGGCGGCGTCCACGGCAGACCGGTCGCCAGGTCGGCCCGTCGCCATCCCTGTGCCCACACGACGTCCAGGCTGCTGAGCCTGCCGCCGTCGGACGGCAGGAACTCCCCGTCGAACAGCCGGGCCAGCTCGCCGACCGTCATCCCGTGCTGCTGGACGATCGGCTTGCGGCCGACGCCGGTGGCGTACGCGGGGTCGAGCTGCGGGCCCCTCGCCGTGCCGCCGACCGGGTTCGGGCGGTCGAGGACGAGGAATGCCGCGCCGGTCGTGGCGGCTGCCTGCATCGCCGTGTAAAGGGACCAGATGTAGGTGTAGAAGCGCGCGCCGACGTCCGCGATGTCGAAGACGACCGTGTCCACGTCGGCCTTGCGGAACAGCGCGGCCAGCTGGGCGGCGTTCTTGCCGTAGGCGTCGTAGACGGGCAGGCCGGTGCGCGGGTCGGCGTAGTCGCCCTCCGAGCCGCCCGCCTGGGCCGTGCCGCGGAAACCGTGCTCGGGCCCGAACACCGCCTGGGGGCGGATGCCCGCTGCGACCATGGAGTCGACCACGTGGGTCTGGTCGACCAGAACGCCGGTCGGGTTGGTGAGGACGCCGACCCGCTTCCCGCAAAGCCGTCGCCAGCCGTCCCGCGCCAAGGCCTCGGCGCCGGTGGTGACCGTCGTGGACGCTGCCGCGGGCCGGTCGGCCAGCGCCACCGCGGGCACGGCCAGCGCGCCCGCCTGGAGCAGGAGCCTGCGCCTCACCAGGTGACGCCGTGGCCGAGCGGGTAGCGCGTCGGGCCCGGCACCTCGACCGGCAGCGTCCCCTTCGGACCCGCCTCGCCGTAGAGCACCTTGGCCAGCGACTCCATCGACCCGAGGCCGTAGGAGAAGGTGGCCAGCCACGTCGGCGCGTCGTACCCGACGTCGTACGGGTTCTGCACGGCCACCGCGACCACCGGTTTCCCGGTCGCCCGGAGCCTGGCGAGCAGCGCCTGCTGCGCGGGCTGCTTGCTCAGCGAGTTCGTGAGCAGGACGACGACCCCGGCGCCTGCGGCCGCCTGTTCCGCCGCGGCGATCTGCGCCTCCGTCGGGGCGCTGCCGGTGGGGAGCGCGGTGGTGGCCGTGCCGCGAGCGGTCAACCGGTCGGCGAGCAGCCGGGTCGTGGTGTCGCCCCAGCCCGTGACCAGCGCGGACGTCGGCTTCGAGCGCAGCGGCAGCACGCCGTCGGCGTTGCGGACCACGGTCGTCGTGCGGTCGGTGATCCGCTGGGCGGTGGCCAGGTTCGCCGGGGTGCCGACCGTGCGGGCCACCGCGTTCACGTCGACCAGGGGGCTGGTGAGCATCCCGCGCAGGAGCTTCATCCGCAGCACCCGCAGCACGCTCTGGTCGATGCGGCGTTCGGTGAGCTCACCGCTGCGCACGGCGTTGACGACGCTGGTGATGGCCAGTTCCAGGTTGACCGGCATCAGCAGCTGGTCGACGCCCGCCTTGAGGGCGAGCACCGGGATCTCCGCGTCGGGGTGCAGCATGCGCACGCCCTCCATCTCCAGCGAGTCGGTGATGACCACGCCGTCGTAGTGCAGCTCGTTGCGCAGCAGACCCGTGACGACGGGCGCGGACAACGTCGCGGGCTCGCCGGACGGGTCGATCCGAGGGGTCTGGATGTGCGCGGTCATGATCGAGTCGATGCCCGCCGCGATGGCCGCGCGGAACGGCGGCGCGTCGACCTGCCGCCACTGCTCCACGGTCCGGTCCACCACCGGCAGGCTCGTGTGGCTGTCCTCGGACGTGTCGCCGTGACCGGGGAAGTGCTTCGCCGTCGCGGATACGGCACCCCGCGCGAGGTAGCGCTGCTGGTAGCCGCGCACCTGGGCGGCCGCCATGTCCGAGGTCAACCGGGGATCGCTGGAGTACGAGCGCACGCCGATGACGGGGTTCACCGGGTTCGAGTTCACGTCCGCGTCCGGCGCGAAGTCCTGGGTGATCCCCATGGCCCGCAGCTCGTTCGCGGTGATCGTGGCGGCCTTCTGGGCGTCCGCCGTCGACCGGCCCGCGCCCAGCGCCATGTTGCCGGGGAACTGCGTGGCCGGAGCGCCGATGCGGGTGACGATGCCCATTTCCTGGTCGGTGGAGATCGCCAGCGGAATGCGGCTCCCCGAGCCCATCGCGGCGCGCTGCAAACCGTTCGAAAGAGCGGCGACCTGCTGCGGGGTGTCGATGTTGTCGCGGGTGGAGTTGTTGAAGTAGATGACCCCGCCGGGGTGGAACTTCGCGACCACCTGAGCCGGGGTGTCGACACCGAAGTTCGCCTTGTTGACCGGGTTCACCTCGTCGGGTGACTGCCCGTTCAGGTAGGTCACGAAGAGCTGACCGACCTTTTCCTCCAACGACATGCCGCGCACGAGCGTGGAGATGTTCTGCGCTGACGTGGAATCCGGCGCCGCGGTCGCGGAGAGCGGAACGCACAGCGCCGTCATGACCAGCACGACGGCGGCCAACGGATGTCCGACCCGGCCCACGAGAGCCTCCCCAGGCGTGTTTCCCACAACTATCCGGACATATTCGCAAGTTACTCACGACGTGCGAGCCGGTCAACGGGTGGGTATTTTGCCTCGCCCTGGGGAATCGGGCCGGACGAAAAAGGGCGGGGACCCCGGCACTTTCGTGCGGGGTCCCCGCCAACAGCACGGGCCTTCGAGTTACCAAGCGTGCAACTCGTGCCGTATCACCATGGCCTCGGCGTCCGGCGTCCCAGTACGCAGGCCCTTGACGGCAAGCCTCCCGCGGCGTGCTGCGCGTGGGTGCTCGAAGTCCGTGCACGGAGCTCTGCCGGGGTGAACGCCGCTTCTCTTCCGCTTCGTCCCTGGCCGACCCGAAGTCCGCACCTCCATTTGTAGACCGTGTGCCGCGTCACAGCAAGGCCTCGGAAGGGTGCACCGGTCAAGCCACGTTCAGTAGCGAAAGTTGGTTGATCTCAGGGGTTTCCGGCTCCGGTACCGCTGATCGGGCGGAGGACGTCACCCACCCGATTCGCGGCGCTCAGCTACGCCTGCGACGCCGCATCCCGTACCAGGCGACGCCCGCCGCGGCGGCCGCGCCGAGCCCGATCGCGGTGACCGCGACGGCCGTGCCCGACGGCGTGGGGATGCGCGCGCGGAGCGACACCGGGTCGGAGAACGTGAGGACGGGCCACCCGCGTTGCGCGGCGACCTTCCGCAGGGCGCGGTCCGGGTTCACCACCGTCGGGTGACCGACGGCCTCCAGCAGCGGCAGGTCCGTGACGGAATCCGAGTACGCGAAGCAGTCCTCGAGGTCGTAGCCGTGCTGCTGCGCGAGCTGCTTGACGGCGATGGCCTTGTTCTCGCCCGCGCAGTAGAAGTCGATCTCACCGGAGTAGCGGCCGTCGGCGATGACCATCCGGGTGCCGACGCTGTGCGTCGCGCCGACCATGTCGGAGATCGGTGCCACCAGCTCCTCACCGGACGCCGACACGACGACCACGTCGTGGCCCTCGGCCTTGTGGTCGGTGATCAGCTGGGTGGCTTCCTTGTAGACCAGGGGATCCACGATGTCGTGCAGGGTCTCGGCGACGATCGACCTGATCTGCTCGACGTCCCACCCCTCGCAGAGCGCGGTGATGTGCGACCGCATCCTGTCCATCTGGTCCGCGTCCGCGCCCGCGAGCATGAACACGAACTGCGCGTAGGCGCTCTTGAGCACAGCGCGCCGGTTGATCAGACCTTCTTGGAAGAACGGGCGGCTGAACGCCAACGTGCTCGACTTGGCGATGACCGTCTTGTCCAGGTCGAAGAACGCGGCGACTCGGGTGCCTTGTGCGGGGGCTTCGCCGCTGCCGGGATCGGTCACGCCGCCAGTTTAGGGGGTGCGTTCCCGAAGGGCGTTTCGCTCGTTGACGAAAGTGCTGTGCGCCGGACGACGGAAATTCCTCGTGTCCTCCAACGGAAGACGAGCACCGGTCAAGGTTCTGGGGATACAGTGGTGCGGTCCGGTTCTACCGGACCGGTTCAGTCCGACCCCCCGGGACTGAACCACCGACGACCCCCGTCCCTCCCCCCTGGCGGGGGTCGTCCCATGTCCGGGGTCAGGTGGACGGCCGGTTTCCCGGCCCTTTCCGCGTTCTGCTCGCGGCGTTCGAAGCCCAACCTCCCAGCCTCTCGCACGGCACCGACAAAGCCGGATTTCCGCCTCCGACTTGTCCACAACCCCACCGGTTGTCCACATCTCGATCTTGCTCGCTTGTGGCTTTCCTCACGACAGCCGACCGTTGACCCCGGACCAAGACCGGTCCGAACGAGTCGACAGGGAGGTGAGCCGGAGTGGAAGCGAATCGACCCGTGGCCCTGGTCGGCGACGAGTTGCTGCTGGACGACCTGCTCCGCCTGGCAGCGGCGGCGGGCTGCGAACTGGACCGCGTCCCGGACGCGGCGGCCTTGCGCACCAGGTGGAAGACCGCTCCGGCGGTCCTGCTGGACGAGTGGGGCGCCTTCGAGTGCGGCCTCTTGGACCTCCCACGCCGCACCGGCGTCTACCTGGTCAGCACCGGAACCCCGTCACCGGCCGTGTGGCCGACAGCGGTCGCCCTGGGCCTGGACCGCGTGGTCGAACTCCCCGCCGCCGAACACTGGCTGGCGGGCGCACTGGCCGACCTCGCCGAAGGCCCACCCAGCACCGACGGCCGAGTAGTGGTGCTCCTGGGCGGCCGTGGAGGCGCAGGAGCCTCAGTCCTGGCCGCGGCGGTTGGTCAAGCCGTCCTCACCTCGGGCAGCCAAGGCCTCCTCATCGACTGCGACCCCCTGGGTGGTGGCCTCGACCTGACCTTGGGCACCGAGGCCACCGAAGGCCCTCGCTGGCCCGAACTCCACCTCACCGGCGGCCGAGTAGCCGCCTCGGCACTGCACGCCGCCCTCCCCGGCAGAACCGCGAAACACGGCCGCCTCACCGTCCTCTCCTGCGCAAGAGAAGGCCACGGCCCAGAACCGGACGCCGTGGCAGCCGTGGTCGAAGCAGGCCGCAGGGCAGGCGAAACAGTCATCTGCGACCTCCCACGTCACCTCACCGACGCGGCACGGGCAGCACTGGACCGAGCCGACCTGGCCGTCCTGGTGGTCCCAGCGGAAGTCCGCGCGGGCGTAGCGGCCAAACGCGTGGCCCACCACATCACCGAACGAGGCGTGACCATCGCCCTCGTAGTCCGCACCCCAGGCCCAACAGGCCTGCACCCCAAGGAAATAGCCACGGCCCTAGGCCTTCCCCTGCTCACCACCATGCGCCCAGAACCAGGCCTGGTAACAGCCCTGGACCGAGGCAACTTCCCCCACAACACCAGAGGCCCACTAGCCAAAACCGCAAAAACCATCCTCACCGCCTTACACGCCACCTAGCCCCCACCCACTTACCTGGCTGGCCGTAGTCAGCCATCTACACCCATAACCGGCTGGCCCCAGCTGCCACTTGCTCAACTGCTCAGTTCCCACCTGACCAGTCCTGGCCTGCCCACCCTTGGACCCGCCGCCCGCTCTCATCTCTGCTTTCGCTCGCCCTACTCGCTTGCCCCCACCCAGGTTTCCAACCAGCTTTCGCACTTACCGCCTGTCCGCCCTCATCCCGCCTACCGGCCCACTCGCCAGCCGCCACTTCTGATCCGCCCGCCTGACTCGCCTGCCACTCAGGGTCATCCCGCCGACACCCCCAACCCCAAGCTCCAGTCGCGACTCCGCCACAGCCCTGTCCACTCAGCCGCCCTAGTCCCAGCCCACCTCCCTCCAACCGGCACCGCTCTCATCCCCAGGCAGCCCCCACTCTCTCCTGTCAGCCGACCGGTCTCGCTTCCCTCTGCGGGCCTTCAACCTCCAAGCCCCCCAACGAATCCGGTCCCCGGCTCACGCGCTCCTCCGTCTCCCGCAACCCGCACCCGCTGGGACCGCCTCAGCTGGCCCCACCAGAGTCCCTGCCCCCTGCGGTCCACATTTCCCAGCCCCCTGGTGCTTCCCACCCATCCGTCCTCTTCGGCCTGCCCACCAACAGATCCCCCTCACTCCTCCCGAATTCCGTCAGCCCTCGCCTTACCCAGACCAAGTCGACATCGCGCCCGACGCCCCCGACCGTCGCCGCGATCCGTCGACCTCCCCGCCGGTCGGGCGGCCACCCGTCCCGCCCGACCGGCCCTAAACCCCGAGGACCCCCCATGACCGCAGACCTCGTCGAACGTGTCCGCCGCCGTCTGGCCGTAGGCCGAGCGGAGCTGACCCCGGCGGCCGTCGCCGAAGCCGTCCGCGAGGAAGCGGGTGGTGTCCTGGGCGACGCTGAAGTCCTGTCCGCCTTGACGTTGCTGCGTCAGGAGTTCGTCGGCGCGGGCCCGTTGGACCCGCTCCTCGCCGACCCCGACACCACGGACGTCCTCGTCACCGGCCCCACGGAGGTCTGGGCCGACGGCGCGCAAGGCTTGCGCCGCACCGCGATCACGTTCCCCGACGAGGCCGCCGTCCGCAGGCTCGCTCAACGGCTGGCCGTCGCCGCCGGCCGCCGTCTCGACGAGGCCGTTCCGCACGTCGACGGCTGGCTCCCCGGTTCCGGCCCGTCAGGCCGGATCCGCCTGCACGCCGTCCTCCCGCCGATCGCCGCCTCCGGCACCTGCCTGTCCCTGCGCGTCCTCCGCCCGGCGGTCCACGACCTCGACGAACTCCAGGCCCGCGGCACCTTCGACGCCCCGATCGCCGCCCTCCTCCGCGACATCGTCCACACCAGACTCGCCTTCCTCGTCGTCGGCGGAACCGGCTCCGGCAAGACGACCCTCCTGGCCGCCCTGCTCGGCTGCGTCCCGCACACCGAACGCGTCCTCTGCGTCGAGGACGCGGGCGAACTCCAACCGAACCACCCGCAGGTGATCCGCCTGATCGCCCGCCCGGCCAACATCGAGGGCGCCGGCGAGGTCCCCGTCCGCGAACTGGTCCGCCAGGCCCTCCGCATGCGTCCCGACCGCATCGTCGTCGGCGAGGTCCGCGGAGCCGAGGTCTGCGACCTGCTCGCCACGCTCAACACCGGCCACGACGGCGGCGCGGGCACCCTGCACGCCAACTCGCCGACCGAGGTCCCGGCCCGCCTGGAAGCACTGGCCGCCCTGGGCGGTCTCAACCGCGCCGCCCTGCACAGCCAGTTGGCCGCCGCCGTGCAGGTCGTCCTCCACATGCGCCGCGCTCCGGACGGCGCCAGACGCCTGGCCGAGATCGCCGTCTTCCACCGCACCGCGACGACCCTCACGGTCCGCACCGCCTGGCACCACGAACACGGCCGCCAACAGGCCTGGCCCGCCCTGCGATCCCTGCTCGGCCACCCTGAACGCCCTGTCGACCCGACCCGCCGACCAGCGAGGTGAGTCAGCCATGACCCTGCCCGATTCACCCGCCGTGCCCCTGGCAATCCTGGCCGCGGCTCTCCTCCTGCTCCCGGCCACCACGTCAACCCGCCGACTCCGCGCCCTGGGACCACCCCGATCCCGCCACTCACCCCGCCCTCGCCGCTCGTTCCTGGTCCTCGCGACCTGCGTGGTCGTCGGCTTCCTGGCGGGCCCGGTCGCACTCCTCGCGACCGCGATGGTCGCCACCGTGATCTGGCGCGGCGTCCGCTCACGCGCGAACCAGCGATCCCGCCTGACCGCCACCTCCGCGATCGCAGACGGCCTGGCGGCCTTCGTCTCGGAACTCAAAGCGGGCGCTCACCCCGCCGCAGCGGCGGCAGGTGCCGCGCAGGACGCCGAGGAACCGGCCACCACTGTCCTGACCGGAATAGCCTCGACCGCCCGCCTCGGCGGCGACGTCACCACAGCTCTGAACACCATGTCCCGAGCGAAACCCGACCTGACCTCGGCACTGGGACCACTGGCCCGCGCGTGGCGACTGTCCGACCAGCACGGCGTTCCCCTGGCCGAAACCCTGGACGCCGTGCGCCGCGACCTCGAACGCCGCGTCACGTTCGCGGGCCAGCTCAAAGCCCGGATGGCAGGCCCGCAAGCCAGCGCGTCGGTACTGGCGGGCCTCCCGCTGTTCGGCATCGCGCTCGGCGAGTTGAGCGGCGCTCACCCCCTCCACGTCCTGACCTCGACCACAGCGGGCCAAGCCCTCCTGCTCCTGGGCGCACTGCTCGTCTGCGCCGGTCTGCTGTGGAGCGCCAGGTTGACCGACCAGGCGGCCCGCCCATGACCTTCTTCCTCCTGGCCTTGGCGCTGCTGACGTTCCCCTCGCCACCGCCGGTGCTCCACCGCCTCATCCCGCCGAACCCCAAACCGGCACGCCCGACCCCACCGCCAGCCGACGACCCGCTGTCCGTGGCCGCGAGCTGGGACCTCCTGGCCGCCTGCCTCAGAACCGGCCTGCCGGTGGCGAGCGCCGTCCACGCCGTCGTCGACGGCCTGTCACCTCCAGCGGCCACAGCGCTCAGCCAGGTAGGAGCCCTGCTCGCCTTGGGCGCGGACCCCGTGACCGCCTGGGCCCCAGCCCTGGCCAACGACACGACGGCACCGCTGGCCCGAGGTGCCCGCCGAACCGCCCGCTCAGGCGCGGCCCTGGCGACGTTGGCCTCGAACCTGGCCGCCCGCGTCCGCGACCAGATGGCCGACCAAGCCGAGGCCCGAGCCCAACGGGCGGCCGTCCTGGTGGCAGCCCCGCTCGCCGCCTGTTTCCTCCCGGCGTTCCTCTGCCTGGGAGTCCTGCCGGTCGTCATCGGCCTGGCAGGCCGTTTCACCGCGACCTGGTGACCAACCGAAGGAGCCCACCGTGCACCAGACCATCCGCGAAGCCCTCCAAGGCGACGACGGAATGACCACCGCCGAGTACGCGATCGGAACTCTCGCGGCAGCGGCCTTGGCGACCGCCCTCTACGTGCTGCTCAGCAGCGACGTCATCACCCAACTACTCCGAGACCTGGTCCAGAAGGCCTTCGCGGTGGGCGGATGACCCCACCCCGCCGCTGCCGCTCCCCGAACGACAGCGGAATGGTCACGGTCGAAGCCGCCATCGCGATCTTCGCCATGGTCTTCGTCCTCACACTGTGCGCCGCGGCGATCACAACGGTCGTCAACCACCTCCGCTGCACCGACGCGGCCCGCGAAGCCGCCCGCCTGCTAGCCCGCGGCGAACCGGACCGCGCCACCGCACTGGCCCACACCATCGCCCCAGCCAACGCCACCGTGAAGATCAACACCAACAACGACGACATCGAGGTGGAGATCTCCGCCCCCAGCCCACTCCCCGGCCTCCACCTGACAGCAAGGGCCTATTCAGTCCTGGAACCAACCGCCCCCTGACCCCGAACCGCCCGATCGGTCTGCCACCAGAAAGGAGAACGCACAAGAGATACAGAGAAGGGCAAACACCCAACCAAGATCAACACCGCTCCGGAGGCCTCGGCGAAGCTGACGCACCCAGCACCCAGCACCCAGCACCCAGCACCCAGCACCGACCACCGACCACCGACCACCGACCACCGACCACCGGCCGCCGGGCTGCTGGCTGCGGGTACTTGGCGGCAGACACCGGCCACCGAGCTCCGGCCACCGGGCTGCGGGCAGCGGGCGGCGGGCGGCGGGCGGCTGCGGCTGGCGGCAGACACTGGCCACCGAGCACCGAGCACCGAGCACCGGCCACCGAGCTGCGGGCTGCGGGCACTTGGCGGCAGACACCGGGCTATGGGCAGCGGGCTATGGGCAGCGGGCTGTGGGCAGCGGGCAGTGGGCTGTGGGTGGCGAGCAGCGGCAGCGGGTGGGTAGCGGGCGGCGGGCAGCGGCGGCGGGCGGCAGACACCGGGCCGTGGGTGGCAGGCAGCAAGCAGCGGGTGGCGGGCAGGGGGTGGCGGGCAGGGGGTGGCGGGCAGGGGGTGGCGGGCAGTCGGCCGCAGGTGATGGGTGATGGGTGGTGGGCAGCGGCAGTGGGCGTGGGCATCGGGCGGTGGCGGTGGGCGGTGGGTCGCCGGTTGGTTAGTTTTTGTTCCAGTGCCGCCTGCCGCTGCCCAACGCTGGCCAAGGCGTGGGCCGTTGGTCAACCTTTCGACAAGAGGGGCCGGGAGTCTCGCGCTGAGGCGTAGTTGTCATCGAGGTGGCTGCTGGTTGAAGGCGATGGCTGTGGCCGTCGGTGGACCGTCCGGCCTGCGACAGGGCAGTTGTTGACCGGTGGTCAACAACTTCATCTGGGTGCGTCCGGTGATCCGGCGCTAGGCGGGAGTCATGCGGGTGCAGTTGTCCCCATGGCTGCTGAGCAAACGCGGCTGAAGCTGCTGTCGGTGGGCCGGTGACGACGTGGTTTGCCGTAGGGCAGGGGTGGACCGGTGGTCAATGCCTGTTCATAGGTCCTGGTGGGGCGTTGGTCGAGTGGTCGCTGCCATCAGGGGGACCGCCGGTCGGACTGGCGGCTGAGTGGTTGTTGACCGCCTGTCCTGTCGCAGGCGCGTGTGGACCTGCGGTCAACAGCTGTTGGGCTGGGTGGTTGCCGTCACCGGGAAAGGGTGGTGGTTGTGGCCGCTTGTCCTGTCGCGGGATGGGTGGACCGGTGGTCCGGCAACCAGGACAGGAAGGTCGTGTGTGGGAGGTGGCCGGGAGTCGTAGAAGGAGGCGTGGTGGAGGGAGAAGTAGTGCAAGGGGAGTGGTGGAGGTGTGGTGGAGGGAGGAGCAGGGGTGGATGACCGGGGGTCCGCGACGGTGTTCGGGGTTGTGGGGATTGCGGTGGTGGTTGGGGTCGTTGCTGTTTGTCTTCAGGTGGGTGGGGTGGTGGTGCGGCGGCATGAGATCGGGGCTGCTGCTGATCTGGCCGCGGTGGCCGCTGCCGCTCATCTCCCCGATGGGGTGGCTGTGGCCTGTGGCCGGGCGCGGTGGGTGGTCGAGCGGATGGGTGAGCGGTTGGGCGGGTGTGCGGTGAGCGGTTGGGAGGTGATCGTGGCGGTGGAAGGGGACGTTTCCGTGTTCGGGCCGCTGAGCGTTCGTGCGCGGGCCGGTCCGGCTGAAGGGTGAAGTGGGGGTGGACGCGGTGAACGGTCATCCATCCACGGTGAGCGGACTCACATGCGGGGTCTGGTCGCTCTCAGCTGGCTCTCAGGGTTCGGTCGGCAGTTCTGCCGCCCGGTGGCCGGGCTTCGTTCGCCGTGCCATTCCGACCAGTTGTCGACGGGGAGTTACATCCGGTGCGGCTCATGCCGTTAATTGGAGTAGCGGCACCGACACGGTGTCTGACAACACCGACACAGTGTCAGTGTTCACGAGTTGGAGGCGACAGAGCATGGAGTGGTCGGATAGCTGGCGCGGGGCCTTCCGCATCGAGCTGCGGGCAGAGGCGGTCGGCCTCGCGTGGCACGGGTGGCCTGTGCTGCCGGGCACCTATCCGGCCGGTTCGCAGAGCGGCTCGGTCCAGTGGGCCGGGCGCGGCGGGGTCGACACCGACGGGCCGGTGCCGGTGCACCGCGACTGGCAGGAGCGCATCGGCACGAAGCCGGAGCAGGTCGCGGCGTGGTGGACCGGTCGGTCGTACAGCGTGCTCGGTGCCACGGGCCACGTGTTCGACGCGATCGAGGTCGGCGCGGACCTGGGGCGGCGGGCCGCGATGGCCCTGCGCACCATCGGGCTGCCGGTGCCGATCGTCGCGACCCCCGCGGGCGCCTGGATGTTCCTGGTCGAGTCCGGCCAGGTCCTGCGCGCCGACCTGGCCGCGCACGACGACGTCCGCCTCTACGGCAAGGGCGAGTACATCGCCCTGCCGCCGTCGCCGGTCCAGCACGGTGTCGTGCACTGGCGGGTCAAGCCGCAGATCTGCGGCTGGAACCTGCCGGTGTCGCGGATCGTGCAGGACGCGCTCGTCGAGGCGATCCAGATGCCCTCGCTGTTCGAGGCCGGCGCTCAGCGGCTCGTCGCCGCGGAGCGGGGCTGACCCACAGGCTGGCCGTCCTGGGTGCTGTTGGTTCTCTCCCCGACAACCCCGAGAACAGTGCCCAGGACGGCCATTCCACCAGCTTTGTCCAGCGGTTCGTTGCCGTTGCCGCACTTCGGCGACTGAACGCAGGACGGGCAACCAGCCGGACACGCACACGAAGCGATCGCTTCCCGAGTAGCGACCAACCAGGGGATCACAGCGGCGAAGCCGCGGTCGGCGAATCCGGCCCCTCCTGGATGACCGTCGTGCACGAACACCGTCGCCTCCCCGGTGTCCGCGTGCAGTGCGGTCGACACACCGCCGATGTCCCAGCGGTCACAGGTCGCGAAGAGCGGTAGCAGGCCGATCGCCGCGTGTTCGGCGGCGTGCAGCGCACCGGGGACGCGCGCGGGATCCAGACCCGCGCCCCCCGGTGCGCTGCTCGCCAACAACTCCTCCGACACCGTGTACCAAACTGCCCTGGTGAGCAGCACCTGCTCCGGCATGTCCAACGGCACCTGGTCGATCACCTGCCCGGACGGCAGCCGCCGCAGGTATCCGACGACCTGGGACGTCACCTCCACCTCGCCGAGGCACACCGAGACGCCGTCGTAGTCCCGCCGCTCCACCGTGTTCACCACGGTGATGTCGACCGTCTCGCGCGCCATCGTCGACCAGTCCGGGCGGGCGGCGTGCACGAGCGCCAACCCCTGCTCCAGGTCCAAGTTGTCGACGAGATACGACTCGCCCTGGTGCAGGTACACGGCTCCCTGGTGGACCGAGCGGTGCGCCGCGCCCGGATCGACGGTGCCGAGCATCCGGCCGGAGTCCGCTTCCACGACGACCACCTGGTCGCCGCCGGAGCCGCGGATGTCGACGTCGGCGTGCGGGCGGTCGTGCGACGCCCAGTACCAGCCGTTCGGCCTGCGCCGCAGCAGTTTGCGCTCCACCAGGTCCGCCAGCACCGGGCGCGCGGCGTCGCCGCCGAAGTCCGCCAGGCCCTCCTCGGTCAGGGGTAACTCCGCCGCCGCGCACGCCAGGTGCGGGGCCAGGACGTACGGGTTGGTCGGGTCGAGGACCGTGGCCTCGATCGGGCGGTCGAACACGGCGGGCGGGTTGTGCACCAGGTACGTGTCCAGCGGGTCGTCACGGGCGACGAACACCACCAGCGCGTTGTCGCCGGTGCGGCCCGCGCGGCCCGCCTGCTGCCAGAACGACGCCAGCGTGCCGGGGAAACCGGCCACCACCACGGCGTCCAGGCCCGCGATGTCGACACCCAGTTCCAGCGCGTTCGTCGTCGCCACGCCGAGCAGTTCGCCGCTGGACAGCTTGCGCTCCAACGCCCTGCGCTCCTCGGGCAGGTAGCCGCCGCGGTACGCGGCCACCCGGCCCGGCAGCGAACCGTCCACTTCGGACAGTATCCGCTGCGCGCCCAGCGCCGTCAGCTCCGCGCCGACGCGGGAGCGCACGAAAGCCAGTGACCGCGCGCCTTCCACCACCAGGTCCGCCAGGATGCGGGACGTCTCGGCGCCCGCCGAGCGGCGGACCGGCGCGCCGTTCTCGCCCGCGAAGTCCTCCAGCAGCGGCGGTTCCCACAGCGCCACCGTGCGGGCGGCGCGCGGGGAGCCGTCCTCCGTCACGGCCGCGCACTCGGCGCCCAGCAGCCTGCCCGCGGAGACGGCGGGGTTCGTGACCGTCGCCGACGCCAGCACGAACACCGGGTCGGCCCCGTACTTGCGCGCCATCCGGCGCAGGCGGCGCAGCAGCAGGGCCACGTGCGAGCCGAACACCCCGCGGTAGGAGTGGCACTCGTCGACCACCACGTACTTGAGCCGCTTGAACAGCCGGATCCACCGGGTGTGGTTCGGCAGGATGCCGCGGTGCAGCATGTCCGGGTTCGTGAACACCCAGTTCGCGTACGCCCGGACCCAGTCGCGCTCGGCCATCGGCGTGTCGCCGTCGAACGACGACGCGTGCACGCCGGGCACCGCCAGCCCCTCGACGGACCGCAGCTGGTCCGCGCCGAGCGCCTTCGTCGGCGACAGGTACAGCGCGGTGGCGCGCGGGTCCGTCGACAACGCCGTCAGCACCGGCAACTGGTAGGCCAGCGACTTGCCGGACGCCGTGCCCGTCGCCAGCACCACGTTGCGCCCCGACCAGGCGATCTCGGCCGCCTCGACCTGGTGCCGCCACGGCCGTTCGACGCCGCACGCCCGCACGGAGTCGATCACCGGCTGGGCGGCCCACGACGGCCACTGGGCCAACCGAGCGGCGCGACGTGGCATATCGGTGACGTGCGTGAGCGGCGTTTCCCCGCTGGGCACTCCGGCGAGCACCCGGTCCAGCAGTCGGCGTCCCTGGTCGGCCACGGTCGGCAGCTTCGCACACGGCACCGACAGTTCTGGCACCATCGGGGCACCGACCACCGCTTCCTGCGTAGATAACGGTGTGTGCACGGATCGGGACGGATCGTTGCAGGGTTGCGGCCTATGAATAGACTCCGCCGAATCGCATCCAATGAGGGATGCATCACGTGGTGTCGGGGCTGACGCGCGGTTGGCCGGTTCGAGGGCGCGACGAGATGCGGTCCCCTGTTGGGCAGAACACTCACCAGGAGGACGGATGTCCCGGCAATTCCTCGCGGAGGGCCTTGAACTCTCCGGAGGTGATCGCGGCGTTGTCGCCGTGATCGCCGTGGTCGCCCTGGCAGCCCTTGCCGTCGGCTACGTACTGCTCAGGGAGGTGCTGGCCGCGGGCCAGGGCACCCCCAAGATGCAGGAAATCGCCAAGGCGGTCCAAGAGGGCGCAGCGGCTTACCTCAACAGGCAGTTCCGCACGCTCGCACCCTTCGTGGTGATCGTTTTCGTCCTGCTGTTCGCGCTACCGGCCGACGACCTGAACGAGCGGATCGGCCGGTCCCTGTTCTTCATCTTCGGCGCGGTCTTCTCGGCCAGCATCGGCTACCTCGGCATGTGGCTGTCGACCCGCGCGAACGTGCGCGTCGCGGCCGCGTCCAAGGAGGAGGGCGGACGGGAGAAGGCGACCCGGATCGCGTTCCGCACCGGTGGCGTCGTCGGCATGATGACCGTCGGCCTCGGCCTGTTCGGCGCGGCCGTCGTCGTGCTGGTCTACGCGGGCCAGGCCCCGAAGGTCCTCGAGGGCTTCGGGTTCGGCGCGGCGCTGCTGGCCATGTTCATGCGCGTCGGCGGCGGCATCTTCACCAAGGCCGCCGACGTCGGCGCCGACCTGGTCGGCAAGGTGGAGCAGGGCATCCCCGAGGACGACCCGCGCAACGCCGCCACGATCGCCGACAACGTCGGCGACAACGTGGGCGACTGCGCGGGCATGGCGGCGGACCTCTTCGAGTCCTACGCCGTGATGCTCGTCGCCTCGCTGATCCTCGGCACCGCCGCGTTCGGCGCGCAGGGCCTGCTGTTCCCGCTGATCGTCCCCGCCATCGGTGTCGTCACCGCCGTCATCGGCGTCTACACCACCAAGGCCAGGACCGGCGAGAACGGCCTGTCGGCGATCAACCGCGCGTTCTACATCTCCGCGGTGATCTCCGCGGTGCTGTGCACCGTGGCGGCGTTCACCTACCTGCCCAGCTCGTTCGCGAACCTGGACGGCGTGTCGGACGAGATCAAGGGCACCAGCGGCAACCCGGCGCTGATCGCGGCCATCGCCGTGATCATCGGCATCGTGCTCGCGGGCATCATCCTCTGGCTGACCGGCTACTACACCGGCACCGAGCACAAGCCCGTCAAGGAGGTCGGCCGCACCTCGCTGACCGGCGCCGCGACGGTCATCCTGTCCGGCATCTCGGTCGGTTTCGAGTCGGCGGTCTACACCGCGCTGGTGATCGGCGCGGCCGTGTACGGCGCGTTCCTGCTGTCCGGCTCGGTCGTCGTGGCGCTGTTCGCCGTGGCACTGGCCGGTTGCGGTCTGCTCACCACGGTCGGCGTCATCGTCGCCATGGACACGTT
This sequence comes from Umezawaea sp. NPDC059074, assembly GCF_042738955.1. Classification (NCBI taxonomy): domain Bacteria; kingdom Bacillati; phylum Actinomycetota; class Actinomycetes; order Pseudonocardiales; family Pseudonocardiaceae; genus Umezawaea; species Umezawaea sp. NPDC059074. The sequence continues at coordinate 27,013 of NZ_JBHYHC010000028.1, read as the reverse complement.
CGGCCCGGTCAGCGACAACGCCCAGGGCATCGCCGAGATGTCGGGCGACGTCGACGGCGAGGCCGCGCAGATCCTCACCGAGCTGGACGCGGTGGGCAACACCACCAAGGCCATCACCAAGGGCATCGCGATCGCGACCGCCGTGCTCGCCGCGACGGCGCTGTTCGGCTCCTACAAGGACGCGATCACGCAGTCGCTCGGCAAGGTCGGGGCGGGCTTCGACAACGCCGACTTCGTCGCGTTCACGCCGAACGTGCTGGTCGGTCTGATCATCGGCTCGGCCGTGGTGTTCATGTTCTCCGGTCTCGCGGTCAACGCCGTGACCAGGGCCGCGGGCGCCATCGTGTTCGAGGTGCGCCGCCAGTTCCGGGAGAACCCGGGCATCATGGACTACTCGGTGAAGCCCGAGTACGGCAAGGTCGTCGACATCTGCACCAAGGACTCGCTGCGCGAGCTGGCCACCCCCGGCCTGCTCGCCGTGCTGGCCCCGATCGCCGTCGGCTTCGGCCTCGGCGTCGGCCCGCTGGCGGGCTACCTGGCAGGCGCGATCGCGACCGGCACGCTGATGGCGGTGTTCCTGGCCAACTCCGGTGGCGCGTGGGACAACGCGAAGAAGCTGGTCGAGGACGGCAACCACGGTGGCAAGGGCTCCGACGCCCACGCCGCGACGGTCATCGGCGACACGGTCGGCGACCCGTTCAAGGACACCGCGGGCCCGGCCATCAACCCGCTGATCAAGGTGATGAACCTGGTGTCGGTGCTCATCGCGCCCGCCATCGTCACGTTCTCCATCGGCGCGGACGCCTCCACCGGCATCCGGCTGACGATCGCCGTCGTCGCGGTGGCGATCATCGTGGCGGCCGTCGTGATCTCCAAGCGCCGCGGCACCGCGATCTCGGACAGCCCGGCGGAGACCGTGGCCAACGGCGCCGCCCAGTAGCGAGCCGCTGAACCGCTGGACAAGGGCGCGTTCGGGTCTTCACCGACCCGGACGCGCCCTTTCGGTTCACACTGGTCGGGTAACCGCGACCCGATCCAGGGAGTTGTTGGACATGAGGCTCAGCCTCGCCGCGCTGCTCGCCGCCTCGGCGCTCGTCGCCGGGTGCACGTCGGGCGGCGGTGGTTCGACCGGCCCGTCGTCGTCCGCGCCGACCGCCGACCCGGCGGTCGCGTACGTGGACAAGGTGTGCGCGGCGGCGTCCGGGTTCACCGCGATGGCCAAGTCCCCGCCCAAGCTCGACGCGACCGACCCGGTCAAGCTCAAGGCCGACATGAGCGCCTACATGGGGCAGCTCGCGGACGCGTTCGGGAAGTCCGCCGCCGACCTGCGGGCCGTCGGGCCGTCGCCGGTCGCGGGGGGCGACGAGCAGGTCGCCAAGATGGCCGACGCCTACGACGGGGTAACGAAGGTGTTCACCGACGCGAAAGCGAAGGTGGAGCAGGCCGACGCGGCCGATCCCAGCGGCGGCCTCCAGGCCGCCGGTGAAGCCATCGCGAAGCTCACCGAGTTCGCCGAGCCGCTGAAGGACCTGCAGACCAGCCCCGAACTGCTGGCGGCGGCCGAGAAGGCGCCGAAGTGCCAGGCGCTCCGCGAACCCGCGGCCGCCCCCACGACCACGTCCTGAGCACGGATCTCGATTCGGGCACGAGACGCCGAACGGCGCAAAACCGCATCCGAGTGGACCAGCGGGGGAGTAGGTTCCCCCCTCATCTCCGCTCGACTCGATTTGAACTGGGAGTTGCTCATGAGGCACCGCCTCGCCGTGGTCGGCGTCTTCGCCACCGCCGTCCTTGCCCTGACCGCGTGCGGCAGCCAGACCGCGGGCACGGCCTCCGGCACCGGCACCGGCTCGACCAGCAGCGGCACGTCCTCGTCCTCGTCCAAGGCCGCCGCCGGTGGCGACGAGACCGTGGCGTGGATCGACCAGGTCTGCGGCGCGAGCCTCGACGTCATCAAGACGCTCTCCACCGAGCCGACGCTCGACCAGACCGACCCGGCGAAGATGCAGACGCAGTTCGCCGCGTGGCTCGGCGAGGGCTCCACGGCGGTGGACGGCGCGATCAAGAAGCTCAACGACCTGAAGAAGGGTCCGCACCCGGACTCCGAGAAGCTGGCTGGCAGCGCTGCGGACATCTTCGGGCAGCTCAAGACCGCTCTCGACAAGGCCAAGACCGGCGTCGAGGCCGCGAACCCGCAGGACCCGGCGTCGATCGCCGCCGCGTTCACGCAGGTCGCGACGGACATGCAGGCCGTGGCGAAGGTCGGGGAGGACTTCGACGGCGTCCTCGTCCGCTCGAACCTGGCCGAGGCCGAGAAGAAGGCCCCGAACTGCAAGGCCATCGACGGCGCGACCGGGTCGACGTCCTCCACGCCGACCTCCTGATCCGCGTCCGGCGCCGCGCGGGTGTGAACGCCCGCGCGGCGTTCGGCAGCTGACACAGGTCGAACAGGTGTTCTACGCTCCGCGTGTGGGGCAACTGTCCTTCTACTCCGCCGAGGCGCGCCAACCGGGGGTTGGGGACCTGGCGGGCCTGCTGTGCGGGCCCGGCCAGGCGATGGGCTTCGGGCGGGGCACGGCGGCCCGCGTGTCGGTCGTCGTCCCGACCCGAGGGCGGGCCTCCGCGCTCGCCGGCGAGTGCGCCCGGCGGGGCGTGGTGGCCGAGATCGCACCCGTGGAGGAGAGCGGCGCGCTGGTCCGCACGGCGTTTCGCGCGGATCTCACCCGTTTGGCCGCCGACTGGCTTCGCGGGGGCGCGGCCAAGGCGGTGCCGTCGGAGTTCGAACTGGACGGGGCGGTGCTCCGGTTCTGGGCCCTGGTGTCGGGCGGACGGCTCGACTCGGCGTACGCGCTGGGGCTCGACCCGGAGGCCCCGGAAACGCACGAACCCCTGCGTGCGGCCTTGATCAGCTCCGGATTGCCGTCGACGCTCGCGGCCGGGCCCGACGGCGGACCGGTGCTCCGGGTGATCGGCAGGCGCAGGCTCGCGAGGCTCGCGGAACTGGTCGGGGAGCCGCCGGACGGGGTGGCGGAAGTGGACTGGCCGACCGGTTCGCCGGGTCCTCCCAACGGGCGATAGAGGGCGGTTGTGTCACCCTGTCCGCACCAGGCCCGCTCAGCGGGGCTGGTCGACAGTGCACACTGGCGGGTCGAAGCACAGGGTTTGGAAGAGAGCGGGACAGCGTGGCTGGATCGACACGGACGAAAAACGGCTCCGGGGCTACGGGTGACGGCAATCGCCGATTGGTGATCGTCGAGTCGCCCGCCAAGGCGCGCAAGATCGCGTCGTACCTCGGCAGCAACTTCGTCGTGGAGTCGTCCAAGGGGCACATCCGCGACCTCCCGCGTGGTGCCGCCGACGTGCCCGCGAAGTACAAGGGTCAGCCGTGGGCGCGCCTCGGGGTGGACGTCGACCACGACTTCGAGCCCCTCTACGTCGTGACGCCGGACAAGAAGTCGACCGTCGCGGAGTTGAAGGAACTGCTCAAGGGCGTCGACGAGCTCTACCTCGCGACAGACGGTGACCGCGAGGGCGAAGCCATCGCGTGGCACCTGCTGGACACGCTCAAGCCGAAGATCCCGGTCCGCCGGATGGTCTTCCACGAGATCACCGAGCCCGCGATCCTCGCGGCGGCGGCCAACCCGCGCGACCTCGACCAGGACCTGGTCGACGCGCAGGAGACCCGCCGCATCCTCGACCGCCTCTACGGCTACGAGGTCAGCCCCGTGCTGTGGAAGAAGGTCATGCCGAAGCTCTCGGCGGGCCGCGTGCAGTCGGTGGCGACCCGGATCGTGGTGGAGCGCGAGCGGGAGCGGATGAAGTTCGTCTCCTCCTCGTACTGGGACATCTCGGCCACGATGGACGCGGGCGCCGAGGCGACGCCGCGCACGTTCGGCGCGCGCATGGTCGCCGTCGACGGCGCCCGGCTGGCGCTCGGCCGCGACTTCGGGTCGGACGGCAAGCTCAAGGCCGGGTCCGAGGTGCGGCTGCTCAACGAGGCCGAGGCCCGCGCGTTGGCCGCGGGCCTGGCCGACGTGCCGCTGACCGTGGCCAGCGTCGAGGAGAAGCCGTACACGCGGAAGCCGTACGCGCCGTTCATGACGTCGACGATCCAGCAGGAGGCGGGCCGCAAGCTCCGCTTCACCGCGGACCGGACGATGCGCACGGCGCAGAAGCTGTACGAGAACGGCTACATCACCTACATGCGAACCGACAGCACGACGCTGTCGGAGACCGCCATCACGGCGGCCCGCACGCAGGCGACCCAGCTCTACGGCGCGGAGTACGTCGCGGCCCAGCCGAGGCAGTACACCCGCAAGGTCAAGAACGCGCAGGAGGCGCACGAGGCGATCCGCCCCGCCGGCGAGGTCTTCCGGACCCCCGGCGAGGTCGCCCGCGAGCTGGACGCGGACGAGTTCAAGCTCTACGAGATGATCTGGCAGCGCACGATCGCGTCCCAGATGAACGACGCCCGCGGCAACACGACGTCGGTGCGGATCGTCGGCAACGCGACGACCGGCGAGGAGTGCACGTTCTCCGCGTCGGGCCGCACGATCACGTTCGCCGGGTTCCTCAAGGCGTACGTGGAGACGGTCGACGCCGAGGCCGGTGGCGAGTCGGACGACGCCGAGTCGCGGCTGCCGCAGCTGGTCAAGGACCAGGCCGTCACGGCCGCGGACCTGACCGCCGACGGCCACTCGACCAGCCCGCCCTCGCGCTTCACCGAGGCCAGCCTGATCAAGACGATGGAAGAGCTGGGGATCGGTCGCCCGTCGACGTACGCGTCGATCATCAGCACCGTCCAGGACCGCGGCTACGTGTGGAAGAAGGGCTCCGCGCTGGTGCCCTCGTGGGTCGCCTTCGCGGTGGTCGGGCTGCTGGAGCAGCACTTCGGCCGCCTGGTGGACTACGACTTCACCGCCGCGCTCGAGGACGAGCTGGACGGCATCGCCGCCGGTCGCCAGCAGCGCACGACGTGGCTGTCCGGCTTCTACTTCGGCGGCAGCGTCGGCCCGGAGAGCTCCATCGGCCGTTCCGGCGGCCTGAAGAAGCTCGTCGGGTCGAGCGTCGAGGAGATCGACGCCCGCCTGGTGAACTCGATCGCGCTGTTCAAGGACGACGAGGACCGGCCCGTCGTGGTCCGGGTCGGCCGCTACGGGCCGTACCTGGAGCGCGAGGTGATCGGCGACAACGGCGAGCCGACCGCGCAGCGCGCCAACCTGCCCGACGACATGCCGCCGGACGAGCTGACCCTGGAACTGGCCGAGAAGCTGTTCTCGACCCCCCAGGAAGGCCGTTCGCTCGGCGTCGACCCGGTCAGCGGCAACGAGATCCTGGCGAAGGAAGGCCGCTTCGGTCCGTACGTGACCGAGGTCCTGCCCGAGCCCGCGGACGAGAAGGCGGCCAAGAAGGCGCCGAAGCCGCGCACGGGGTCGCTGTTCAAGGACATGGCGCTGGACACCGTGACCCTGGACGACGCGCTCAAGCTGCTGTCGCTCCCGCGGGTCGTCGGCAAGGACCCGGAGACCGGGGCCGAGATCACCGCGCAGAACGGGCGCTACGGGCCGTACCTGAAGAAGGGCACGGACTCGCGCTCGCTGACCAGCGAGGACCAGCTGTTCACGGTCACGCTGGACGAGGCGCTGAAGATCTACTCCGAGCCGAAGAAGCGCGGCCGGTCGGCCACCAGCGCCCCGCCGCTGAAGGAACTGGGCAACGACCCGGTGTCCGGCAAGCCGATGGTGGTCAAGGACGGCCGCTTCGGCCCGTACGTGACCGACGGCGAGACCAACGGGTCGCTGCGCAAGAGCGACACCGTCGAGGGCCTCACCGACGAGCGCGCGTCCGAGCTGCTGGCGGAGAAGCGCGCCAAGGGCCCGGTCACCAAGAAGAAGCCCGCGGCGAAGAAGCCGGCGGCGCCGCGCAAGAAGGCGCCCGCCAAGACCAAGAGCTGACGACGTAGGGGGTGGCGGTGCCTGGACCACGAGCGTTCGGACCCGACGGGACTCAGGCCCCGCCGCCACCTCCCCTGTACCCGGACGCCGTGGCGGGCCTGGTCACGGGGGAGACCCTCTACCGGCCGAAGCAGGCCGGGCCGCTGCTGCCGGTGTACGTGCCGGTGCTGCCGGACCCGGAGCTGGCGAGGCAGGCGATCCGGGACGCGGTGCTGCGCGAGCAGCGCGTGCGCCCGGTGCGCGCCCGGCAGCCGTTGCCGCCGCAGATGCAGGTCAGCAGCCACCGCGTGCAGTACCAGGCGCCGGTGGCCCCGACCCCGCTGGCGCACCCGCAGGGGGTGCGTCCGCAGCAGCAGCCGCAGCAGGCGCCCCGCAAGTCGCGGGGCGGCGCGTTCGGTGGTTGCCTGTTCGCGCTGCTGATCCTCGGATCGGTGTTCTTCAACGTCATCCGCCAGGTGGTCGAGGCGGTCTTGGACTCAATCCGCTGACTGTGCGCACCGACCGGGTCGGCCGCGGTTAGGCTGATCGGTGGGTGGCCTACAGGGGGTGGACAACATCCAGGACAGCGACAACGCAGGTCAGCTCGATCCGGGCGCGACCGGCGCGGCTTCGGCGACCCACAGGTTGCGCAGCGTGCTGGCGATCCGGCCGTTCCGGCGGCTGTGGGGCGTCACGTACCTGTGCAGCGTCGGCGACTGGTTGTCACTGCTCGCCCTCACGGGCCTGGTGACCAAGCTCGCCGAGGGCTACGGCTGGGAGGGCTTCGCGCTCAGCGCGGTCGTCCTCACGCAGCTGCTGCCGGGCATCCTGTTCGCGCCGCTCGGCGGCGTGCTGGCGGACCGGTTCGACCGGCGCAAGGTCATGGTCGCGTGCGACCTGGCCCGCGGCGGGCTGTTCCTGTCCATCGCGTTCGTCGGCGCGGCGTGGTGGCTGTTCATCGCCAACTTCCTCGTCGGCTGCTGCGCGATGCTGTGGATCCCGGCCAAGGAGTCCGCGGTCCCGAACCTGCTGCGCAGGCCGGACCAGGTGGAGTCGGCGAACCAGCTCGGCCTGGTGATGACCTACGGCATCTCCACGATCAGCGGGTTCGGCCTGTACGCGCTGATCTCCGGCATCCCCGGCTACCTGCACCTGACCAGCGACAACGTCGTGTTCCGGGTGGCCATCATCGCGGTGGTCGTCAACGGCCTGCTCTACATCACGTCCGCGGTGCTGGTCGCGACCCGCATCCCGGAGCTGTCCGGCCGGGCCACGTCGGCGAAGAAGAAGCAGGAGGAGGCCGAGGACAAGCTCGGCTTCCTCGCGATGATGCGGGACGGCCTGCGCTACGCGTGGCGGACCCCGCTGGTGCGCGGCCTGGTCATCGGCATGATCGGCGCGTTCGCCGCGGCCGGTGCCGTGATCGGCTGCGCCAAGCTGTACGCGCTGAGCCTGCTGGGCGGCGACAGCGCGTTCGCCCTGCTGTTCATCGCCGTGTTCATCGGCCTGGCCAGCGGCATGGCCCTCGCGCCGCGGTTCGCCCGCCGCCTGACGTACAACCGGCTGTTCGGCCTCACGATCGTCTGCGCGGGCCTGAGCCTGGTGATCGTCGCGCTGGCCCCGCACCTGTGGATCGCGCTGCTCGCCGTGGCGATGGTCGGCGCGTGCGCGGGCATCGCGTTCCTGACCGGTCTCACGATCATCGGCTCGCAGGTCGAGGACGAGATGCGCGGCCGGATGGTCGCGCTGGTCCAGTCCCTGATGAAGATCATCCTGGGCCTGTCGACCGTCGTGACGCCGCTGCTGGTCACCGTGCTGAAGCCCCGCACGATCACCCTGTTCAACCACCCGATGAACGTCGACGGCACCCGGCCCGTCATGTTCGGCGCGGGTGTCCTGGCGGCCGTGGTGGGCCTGATCGCCTACCGGCAGATGGACAACCGGCGGATCGAGCCGATCCTCTCGGAGCTGTTCGCGGCCATCCGCGGCAAGTCGAAGTCGTCGACGGGCCTGCTCATCACCGTCGAGGGCGACACCCGCCGCGACACCGGCGTCCAGGCCCGGATGCTCGCCGAGGCGTTGCGCGCCGCCGGCCACGACGTCCTGCTGGCCAGCGACCCGGAACTCGACGAGCGCAGGCTGCGCAGCATGCTGTCCAGCGTCGACCTGGCGGGCGTCCGCGCCCACGCCCTGGTCGCCGCCGCCGTCCGCGCGGACGTGGTCGAGCGCGAGGTCCGGCCCGCGCTGGACAACGGCGCGCTGGTCGTGATGGAGCGGTACGTGGACAGCCCGCTGGCCCACTTCAGCGCCGTGGGCAGCGTCCAGCCCGCCGAGGTGGAGGGCCTGGTCGACTGGGCCACCGGCAGGCTGCGCCCGGACGTGACGATCCTGCTGGACCGCTCACCGGTGACGATGCCGGTCGACGCGCTGAACGAGACCGTGTTCGGCAAGCCCCGGACGCGGGCCATCGACAACATCGAGCACCATTGGCGCGTGCAGCGCCTGCTCACCGAGATGGCCTCGGCCGACCCGGACCGCTACGTGGTGGTCGACGCGGACGGCACCGAGGCCGAGGTGTCCGAGCGCGTGCGCGCCGCGGTGCTCCCGCTCTTCGCGGAACGCCGTCGCGTCCCCGTCCCCGAGACCCAGCCCGTTGTGGAGACGACGTGAACTCGAGCGTGTGGGCCGACGTCGTCGGCCAGCCCGCCGCGGTGGAGGTGTTGAGCGCGGCGGCCGAGGCGGCCGCGCTGATCGTGGCGGGGGGCACGCCCGCGCCGGGCGCGATGACCCACGCCTGGCTGTTCACCGGCCCGCCCGGCTCCGGCCGGTCGGACACGGCCAAGGCGTTCGCCGCGGCGCTGGAGTGCACGACGGTCGACGACCGCCCCGGCTGCGGCGACTGCCCCGGCTGCCACACCACGGTCGCCGAGACCCACGCCGACGTCCGCTTCGTGGCCCCCGAGGGCCTGTCGATCTCCGTGGCCGAGATGCGCGCGCTGGTGCAGGCCGCCGCCCGCCGCCCCACGGGCGGCCGCTGGCAGGTCGTCATCATCGAGGACGCCGACCGCCTCACCGAGGGCGCGGCGAACGCGCTGCTCAAGGCCGTGGAGGAACCCCCGGACCGCACGGTGTTCCTGCTCTGCGCCCCGTCGGACCACCCCGAGGACGTCTCGGTCACCATCCGCTCCCGCTGCCGCATCGTGCCGCTCGGCTCGCCGCGCCCGGACGCCATCGCGGACGTGCTGCGGCACCGCGACGGCGTGCCCGCCGACATGGCCCGCTGGGCGGCGTCGGTGTGCGCGGGCCACGTCGGCCGCGCCCGCAGGCTGGCGACCGACGAGCAGGTCCGCACCCGCCGCGAGTCGGTGCTGCGCATCCCGCTGGCCGTGCGCCGCGCCCAGGACGTCTACACCTGCGCCGACCAGCTCGTGGCCGCCGCCGAGGGCGACGCCACGACGGCCAACGAGGAGCGCAACGAGGACGAGCGGTCGGCGTTGGAGACCGCGATGGGCGCGGGCGGCACCGGCAAGGGCACGGCGGCCGCCACCCGCGGCGCCAAGGGCGCGATGAAGGACCTGGAGAAGCGCCAGAAGTCCCGCGCCACCAGGACCCAGCGCGACTCCTACGACACGGCCCTGGTGGACTTGGCGGGCTTCTACCGCGACGTCCTGGTCACCGCCACCGGCTCCCAGGCCAGGCTCAACCACCCCGACCGCGCCAACGACGCCCGCACCGCGGCCGAGAACTGGACCCCGGAGTCGACCCTGCGCCGCCTGGAGGCCGTGCTGGCCTGCCGGGAGGCGCTGGAGATGAACGTGAAGCCGCGCATCGCCATCGACGCCATGGTCACTGCCCTGCACCGGGGCTAGCCCCGACGTCCGATCACCGTCAGATCGCCGCCCATCGCCACGATCGAGCCACGAGCGCCGTTGAGCAGCGTTTCGAGCCGGTACAGCTGCAACGTGTTCCGATCCACCTTGCGGCTCGAGTCGGATATCTTGCTGTACAGGTTCTCGGCGACCTGCGGTTGCACGATCACCACTCGGAACTCGTCCTGCGCTCTCCGCGCGTCCAGCATGTCGATGAACTCCGAACGGTCGGCGCATCGAGTCCCGTCCACCCATGTGGCAGGTGACTTCGCCGGAGCGTTCAGGAGACGCTCCTTCAACCGTGCGGTATCGGCGAACACCAAGTTCTTCGTGGCCTGGCTCGACACCACTTCGTAGGCGGTGGCGGCTATGCCGCGGGGAGAGAGGGACTTCGCGGCCTTGACGTGGATGGCTGTCAGCACCCCCTCGTCGGACAGGTGCAGGAAATCCGCGATCTCACCGGGACCGTCGTCACAGGTCAGCCAGCCCGTCGAGTAGTGAGCGACCACCCAGGCGAACAGGGAGTCGTCACCGGAAACCCCGATGGCGTCGTGGATCGCCTGGGCGGACTTTCCTCCGGGTTTTTCAGTCTTGATCGCGTAGACGGAGAAGTCCTCGAACTCCCAGTTCGGGAATCGCGCCACTCGCGTTTCGCGTTGCCACACCTGGCCCTCGACATACGTGTGTCCGGACTCGAAGTAGACCGTGAGCAGATCGGGATGATCGTTGAGAGCGTGGAAGATGCGCTCGACAGCCCGGTGGTCGGTGATGTTCTTCCCGTAGCCGAAGGACAAGGCCAACGAGTCGTCCCGTGCGACGAGTTTGCATGTCAAAGTGCCGCTGGCCGAGTCGTTGAACCCGACGTCCAACGAGAAGCACGTCGGGGTTCTTCCGGGGTGGACCGTCAACATCGCGCGATCCAGCAGCACTGCCGCGTTGTACCTGTCCGGGTCGAAATCAGGCGTTCCCACGATGTCCTCCGGGGCCAAGGGCACCACCTCGTAGGGCCCTTGGAGTTCGGCCAGGTCCGTCGTAGGACGGGCCAGTTGGGGAAACGCGCTCGCGGGGAGGTCGTCCTCCGAGAGGAGGCTCTCCAAGAGGTCGAGCACGTCGCACACGGTGGCGATGAACTCGGTGAACACCCGGTTCGGTTTGTGCCAGACCTGTGAACTGCCAGGCGTGGTGCTGACCGTGCCGGTCAGGCTCGGGTAAGCGGTGCCCTCCGGGAACGCGGCTCGACCGGAGGACAAGGCGAAGGACGAGTCCTCCAGGGCGTTGAGCGCGTCCTGGAGGCGGAGACCGCTGAGGTTCTTGCTGTCCGGTCGAGTGGTGCGCCTGCTGTGCGTTCCCCGCAGGAGCAATCCCTTGGCTTCGCCTTGGAGCAGTCCTGCCTCGAAAACCGCCGGAGGGAGTTTGCGCAGGGGTGGGCGTGGAGGTTTGGTGATCCATCGCTTCACGTGGTCCCGGAGAGAGGGCTCGGTGTGCAGGGCGATCAACCTGCGTCGCCGAACTGCCAGGGTGAGGTAGTAGTTCGAATCTTGAATGCCGCTGCTGTCCAGGATCCAGCTGGGAGACGTGGCGATTCGTCGGATGAAACCGTCCAGGTCGTCCACGGCGAGATCTTCGGGTAGCGGCGTGGGGGAAGTTCCGCTGGCGACCAGTGTCACGCTCAGCGCTCCTCTCCGGCGGTTGTGGATGCTTCGGAGGTAGTGCATGAGTTTGGAGAAGTCGACGGCGGGATCTTCTCCGGTGCACTCGAGCACCATGACGGAGGTGTACGGCCGAAGGTGTTCGAGTGACAAAGGCACGCAATCAGGCGTGCCCGCTATCGGCGAGATCGATTCCTGTTCGACTGCGACAAGTCCCATGGTGCACACCCCGAACTAGTGCGAATGGAGCCTTGGATACGCCGTCGAACCGCCTAATCGGCTCGTTACGCGCACCACAGGGCTTACGCCCGATCGGGTGGCAACAAAGACGTCTTCGTAATCAGCCGCTCACTCCACGTACCCCAGCGCCGTCGACACGGTGTTCGCCGCGCTCAGCACGCGGGGGCCGAGGGCGGTCAGCTGGGCCATCGTGTGCTCCATGGCGAGCGTGGAGGCGGAGATGCCGCCGACGACCGCGCCCGTGTGGTCGCGGATCGCGGCGCCGACGCAGCGGATGCCGACCTCGTTCTCCTCGTCGTCGAAGCCGTAGCCGGTGCGGCGCACCTCGGCCACCTCGGCGCGCAGGCGGTCCTCGGTGGTGATCGTGTTCGGGGTGCGGCCGACCAGGCGGAGGCGCGCGACCATGGCGTCGGACTCGACCGGGCCCATCGAGCCCAGCACGGCCTTGCCGATGGCCGAGCAGTGCACCGACAGGCTCATCCCCAGCCGCGACGGCATCCGGTACGGCTTGTCCGCCTCCACCTTGTCCACGTAGACCAGCTCGTCGCCGACGACCATCGCCATGTGGACCGTGCACGACGACTCCTCGCGCAACGCCCGCAGCGCCGGCCGGGCCCGTTCCACGGTGTCCACGGGCCGCAGCACCTTCCCGGCCATCACCAGCACCTTCGGCCCGGCCAGGTAGCCGCCGTCGGACCGCACGGCGGCGAACCCCCGGTCCACCATCGCCTGGAGCAGCCGGTGCACGGTCGACTTGGGCAGCCCTGTCACCCGCGCGATGTCGGTGATCCGCGAGTGGTCGGCCAGCGCCTCCAGCACGGCCAGCGTCTTCTCCACCGCCGTGTCGGTCACCGGCCCATCCACCCGCCGTCGACCACGAGCACGTGCCCGTTGACGTAGTCCGACGCGCGCGAGCTGAGGAACACCGCCGCGCCGACCAGGTCGGACGGCGAACCCCACCGCCCGGCGGGGATGCGGCCGCGGATGGCGGGCTCGCGGTCGGGGTCGGCGCGGAGGTCGGCCGTGTTGTCGGTGGCGATGTAGCCGGGAGCGATCGCGTTCACCTGCACATTGTGCGGTGCCCACTCGTTGGCCAGCGCCTTGGTCAGGCCCGCGACCGCGTGCTTGCTCGCCGCGTACGCCGGAACCGTGACCCCGCCCTGGAAGCTGAGCAGCGACGCGATGTTCACGATCTTCCCGCCGCCGTCCAGCATCCGGCCCCCGACCAGCCTGCTCAGCTCGAACACCGAGTCCAGGTTGACCGCCAGGATCCGCCGCCAGTCCGCCAGCGACACGTCCGCCGCGGGCTCGCGGTGGATCGTCCCGGCGTTGTTCACCAGCACGTCGATCCGGTGCTCGGCGAGCACCGGGGCCAGCGCGGGCTCGATCGCCGACGGGTCGGCCAGGTCCACGACGACCGTGGCCACGACGGCGTCCGGCACGTCCCCGAAGTCCGCGGTACGCCCGAGCAGCACCAGGTTCGCGCCCGCCTCGGCCAGCCCGAGCGCGACGGCCCGGCCGATCCCGCCGCGCGCGCCGGTCACCAGCGCGGTCCGCCCGCGCAGGGAGAAGAGGTCCACTGGGCTCCCTCAGCGAAGGTCGGTGACCGGAACGGGTTCCACGTCGTCGTAGGCCTGGTTCTCGCCACCCATGGCCCACACGAACGAGTACGCGTGCGTTCCCGCTCCACTGTGGACGGACCAGCTCGGCGAGATCACGACCTCCTCGTTGCGCACCACCAGGTTCCGGGTCGCGCTCGGCTCGCCCATCAGGTGCACGACGCGGTGCTCGTCGGGCAGGTCGAAGTACAGGTACGCCTCGGTGCGCCGGTCGTGGGTGTGCGGCGGCATCGTGTTCCACACGCTGCCGGGCGCGAGCGTGGTCATGCCCAGCACGAGCTGGCTCGACCGGATCCCGTCCGCGTGCACGAACTTCCGGATCTCCCGCACGTTGGACGTGGCCTGCTCGCCCAGCGCGAGCGCGTCCACCTCCGCGTAGCGGGCGACCGCCGTGGGGTGGGCGGCGTGCGAGGGCGTGGAGAACAGGTAGAAGCGCGTGCCCTCCTCGGCGGCCTCGAAGCGGACGTCCGAAGCTCCCTGCCCGACGTACACGCAGTCGCGAGTTCCCAGTTCGTGCTCGGTGCCGTCGACGACGACGCTGCCGGACCCGCGCACCACGACCACCGCCAGCTCGCGGCGGGCCAGGAACGTGGCGGTCCGGAGCGCGTCCGCGGGTTCCAGCGTGAGCGCCTGGCCAGGCAGGGGAGTCGCGCCGCCGAGGACGATCCGGTCCTCGTGCGTGTAGACCAGCCGCACCTCGCCCGCGACGAACAGGTCCTCGACCAGGAAGCGTTCCCGCAACCGGTCGGTGTCGAGCGCGGCCAACTGCTCCGGGTGGGTCGCGTGCCGGATTTCCATCGCGGTGATGCCTTCCGATTGTGGCTGTCCAGTGACACTATGTGCTCGGTCCGTCCATGGAACTACGTTCTGCTGGGCGGAACAAGTGTGGTCTCGTCACTTCGCCGCCGCCGGTGACGAGTCGGTTCGCAGTGCGCCCGAAAGGCGGCGGTCGACGATGTACCAGCAAAACCCCGACCCAACGGGGTCCCTACTCCTGTCCGCGCTCCTCGCCCTGATCCCGCTGGTCACGGTGCTGGTCCTGCTGGGCGGCTTCAAGTGGAAAGCGCACTGGGCGGGGCTGACCGCGCTCGTGCTCTCGATCGGCATCGCGGTGGCCGTGTACTCCATGCCGGTCGGCACGGCGCTCAACTCCGCGGCCTTCGGCGCCGCCACGAGCGTGCTCGTGGTCCTGTGGATCACCTTCAACGCGATCTGGATCTACAACCTGACCGTGGAGAGCGGGCATTTCAACGTCCTGCGCCGGGCGTTCAGCTCGATCAGCGACGACCCGCGCGTGCAGGCGATCGTGATCGCCTTCTCGTTCGGCGCGCTGCTGGAGGCGCTGGCGGGCGGCGGCGGACCCGTCGCCATCTGCTCGGTCATGCTCATCGCGCTCGGCGTGAACCCGATGAAGGCCGCCGCGCTCGCGCTGGTCGCCGACACCGCGCCGGTCGCGTTCGGCGGCATGGGCAACCCGATCACCGTGCTGGGCACCGTCACGGGCCTGCCCGCCGAGCACTTCGGCGCGATGGCGGGCCGCCAGGTGTCGATCCTCGCGGTGCTGGTGCCGTTCGTGCTGGTGCTGATCGTCGACGGCAAGCGCGGCGTGCGCGAGGTGTGGCCGATCGCCTTGGCGGCCGGGCTGTCCTTCGGCGTCACGCAGTACCTGGTGTCGAACTTCGTGTCCTACAAGCTGTGCGACATCATCGCGGCCGTCGTGTCGGTCGGCGCGGTGGTCCTGGCGGTGCGGATCCGCAGGCCCGCGGCCGTGCCCGTGACGGTCGGCGGCGGTTCCTCCGGCGACGATTCGCTCCGCGGCACCGACTCCCGGCGTGACATCGCGGTGGCGTTCGCCCCGTACGCGATCATCGTGGTGATCTTCGCGCTCGCCCAGATCACCGCCGTGAAGAACCTGCTGGAGAAGGCGACCACGAAGTTCGCCTGGCCCGGCCTGCACATCACCGCGCCGAACGGGAAACCCGTCGCGACGGTGTACACGCTGAACCTGCTGTCGGCGACCGGCACGTTGCTGCTGGTCTCGGGCCTGCTGTCGCTGCTGGTGCTGAGGGTCGGGCTCGGCAAGGCGGTCGCGATCTACGGCCGCACGATCCGCCAGTTCAGCTGGGCGATCCTCGCGATCCTGGCCGTGTTCGCGCTGTCGTACGTCATGAACTTCTCCGGCCAGATCACCACGCTCGGCGTGTGGCTCGCGGGCACCGGCGCGTTCTTCGCGTTCCTGTCACCCGTGGTCGGCTGGTTCGGCGTCACGATCACCGGCACCGACGCGGGCTCCAACGCCCTCTTCGGCACCCTGCAGACCACCGCGGCCCAACAGCTCAACGCGTCCCCGTTCCTGTTCGGCGCCTCGAACAGCTCGGGTGGCGTGATGGCGAAGATGATCTCGCCCCAGAACCTGGCGATCGGCACCGCCGCGGCGGGCCTCGTCGGCAAGGAAGGCGAACTCTTCCGCCGCGTCTTCGGCTGGAGCCTGCTCCTGCTGCTCCTCATGTGCGTACTGGCCTACCTGCAATCAACGCCGATTCTCGGATGGATGGTGCCATGACTGTGTCCCGCCGTACCTTGCTGACCTCCGCTGCCGTGGCGGCTGGAGCGACCGCTGTGACGGGAGGAACCGCGTTGGCGCAAGAACCCGTGCCAGGTCCGGAAGCGCTGCGCGGCGCGTTGGACTACGCCGTGTCGAAGGTGCGCGTCACCGGACCGGCCATCACCACGTTCCCGGAGATCACCAGGGCCGAGAAGTGGACCTACGTCGCCGACGGCGGCTGGGTCGGCGGGTTCTGGCCGGGGACGCTGTGGATGGCGTACCTCGCGAGCGGCGACGAGCAGTTCAAGACGCTCGCGCTGGCCTCGGCGGAGAAGCTGTCGCCGCGCAAGGAGGTCGCCCGCGACCACGACCAGGGCTTCCTGTTCTACCCGTCGTGGGTCACCGCGTGGCGGCTCACGGGTGACGTGAAGTGGCGCGACGGCGCGATCAAGGCCGCGGACGGGCTGATCGGCCGGTTCAACACGGCGGGCAAGTTCATCCGGGCTTGGGGCGCGATGGGCACGCCGAACGACGCCGGCCGTTCGATCATCGACACGATGATGAACCTGGACCTGCTCGCGTTCGCCAGCAAGGAGACCGGCGACCGCAAGTACCTGGACATCGCCATCGCTCACGCCAAGTCGACGCAGCAGAACTTCGTCCGCGCGGACGGCTCCACGCCGCACGTCTTCGACTACAACCCCACGACGGGCGCGCCGATCGGCCAGAACACCGTGCAGGGCTACAGCCCGACGTCGGCGTGGTCGCGCGGGCAGGCGTGGGCGATCTACGGGTTCACCACGATGTACCGGCGCACCAACGACGCGTCGTTCCTGGCCACCGCGCGCAAACTGGCCGACTTCGCGCTGGGCCAGATCACGCCCGACCACGTGCCGGTGTGGGACTACCGCGCCCCGCAAGCCCCCAACGACATCAAGGACTCCTCGGCGGGCGCGATCATGGCCGCGGGCCTGATCGACCTCGCCAAGGCGTCCGGCCGCGTCCAGTACCGGGACTCCGCGCTGCGCATCCTGCACGGCCTGACCAGGGACTGCCTCACCAAGAAGTCCACGCGCGCCGAAGCCGTCCTGGCCCGCGGCACGCGCAACCGGCCGTCCGAGGACGGCGTCGAGGTGTCTCTGCCGTACGCGGACTACTACTTCATGGAGGCCCTGCTCCGCGTGCTGAAGCCCACCGAGATCGCTCGCGCGATCGGCTTGTAGGCAGGTGAGTGCGGGTGGGGAGGCATCGGGGGCCTCCCCACCCGGCTCAGTCCTCGGGCCTGGTCTCCGGCTTGGTGTCGGCCGCCGCCTCGGGCTCGACCTCGGACTCGACCTCGGACTCGGCTTCCGGCTCGGTGTCGGTCACGGCTTCCGGTTCGGGTTCGGTCGTGGCCTCGACCTCGACCTCGACCTCGGTCTCGGTCTCGGGGTCGGTCTCGGGTTCGGTCGTGGTCACGGCTCCGCCCGCCATCGCGAACGCGGGCTCACGGCGGCGCGTGCCCGGCATCGCGGACACGATGACCACGCCCGCGAGCAGCAGTCCCGTGCCGATCCAGAAGATCGGGATCGTCTTGTACGCGGCGTTCGTGTACGCCAGCGGGATGACCGGTCGGGCCTGCCCCGGCGGCGGCTGAGCGCCCGCGGGCGGCGTCGGTGTGGTGGTACTGCCGCACTCGACGCCCCCTTCGGGCGCGGCGGCGCGGACGATCTGCTCGCCGAGCGACACCTGGGCCAGCGCGGACGGCAGGTTCGGCAGGCCGAGCGCGTCCGTGGGCAGCAGTTGCAGGTCCAGCAGGCGGGCCGTCGCGCCGAGCATGAAGCCCTTGATCGTCGGACCGCCCTGCGTCAACGGCCCGTTCAACGCCATCTTCTTCTCGTTGAGCTGCGCGATCTGCAACCGCAGCACCCCGATGTCGAGCTTCTTCAGCTCGGCGGGCACGTCACCGCCGCCCGGCAGGATCCCGCCGACGACGGGCAGCTTCGGCAGCTCGGGCAGGCCCGCGACGGGGATGCCGATCGGGATCTCCAGCTTCTGGTTGGCCGCGTCCAGCGTGCCGAGCACCTTGCCGCCCTGCGACACCCTCAGCACCGGCGCGGTGTACGTGATCGACGACGTCGCCTCCACGCCCGTCGCCAGCGCCACCAGCGTCGGCTGGCTCACCACGTCGATCCGGACCTCCATCGGCGTGCCCGCGAGCAGCCGCACGCTCGCGGCCTGGAGGGTCGACGTGGTCTTCACGGCCTTGTTCTTCGAGTCCGGCAGGTCGACCAGCTCCACGGTCGACCGCGCCGTCAACGTCTCCGGCAGGCTGAGCAGCGACCCCTTCTCGCCGGTGTCCGGCGTGCCCGACAGCAGCCCGCCGAGCTGGCTGAGCGGGGCGGTCATGCCCTTGAGCGCGTCGATCAGCGACTGCTTCGCCGCCGCGTCGAGCTTCGGCGTGTCCTGCGTCAGCATCCCGGTCAGGTCCGAGGTGGTCGGCAGCGTCGGGATCGCGTTCAGCACGGACAGGCTGGCCAGCGACGTCTTGGCCTCGCTCAACGGCTGCACGCAGGGCCCGACCTTGTCGTCCCACCGCGCGTGCACGCTCCCGTCGAGCCCGCTGACCTTGACCAGCGCGTCCAACGGCGTCTTCGGCAACGCCAGCCCGGCGCTCAACCCCTCGGCGTTGTCCGGCCCGGCCGTCTGCGCCAACGAGCCGGGCGTCTGCGGCGCCCGCCCCTGCACCGCGAACCCCAACGGCGACGCCTGCGCCACCGACCGCTCGAACGCCAGGTAGGCCTCGGTGTTCACCTGCGCACTCGCCAACCCGACCCCGAGCTCCGCCGCGGCCTGCTTCGGCAACTCCTCCCCGAACCCCGGCAGGATCGTGTTGGTCGGCGTCGAATCCGGCGCCAACCGCACCACCGCCAACCCGGTCCCCGCATCCCCCACGGCGTGCGCAAGCGGTTGCGGCCCGTTCGGCGCGGAGATCGGCGGCTGCCCAGGGCTCACGGGCGCGGGCAGCGGCGTCGTCGTCGGCTGGGCGAGCGCGGGCGACGCGCAGAGCGCGAGCAACGCTGCGGCGGTGGGCAAGGCCAACGCGAGCCGGCGTCTGCGCATGTGAGAGGTCCTCCTCGGCGGTGAAGAGCGTGCTGCCGGGGTGAGCGGCGTCACGAGAAGACTAACGAGGGGGACCCCTGTCGGTGACGCTCTTGAAGTCCGCTATAGTTAACGCGTCTCGCCGCCTTAGCTCAGTCGGCTAGAGCGGTTCACTCGTAATGAACAGGTCATCGGTTCGATTCCGATAGGCGGCTCAGCGAGATGGCCCCAGGTCACACATCGTGTGGCCTGGGGTTTTTCTTTGCCCGCGTGCTGGGGGCGGTGCCTCGTCGGCAGGGGAACGCCCGGTGGTTCGAGATGCCTGGTTCAGGTCTCCAACCGGTCGGTCTAGCCCTACCATTTGCTCCCATGGTGCAGATCGACTACGTCGTTCCCGGACCGTTCACCGCTCTTGGCGCGGGTGCCGGGTCTGTGGTCGCGAGCGACCCGTTGGAGGTCTGCGCGGCTGTGCACGCGCTCGTTCTCCAGCCCACTGATCTCGTCGCGGCGGGGATGTCGGCTGGGCGGTTGGTGGAGAAGGACATCCGGCCCGCGAACGAGCTGGTCGACGTGTTGTTGGGGTTGGATCCCTCACCGTTGTCTGCTCGGCGGGAGCCCGCGCGGCGGGTGGTGGGGACGTGTCGGCACTTCGCGGTGTTGAGCTGCGCCCTGTTGCGGGACAACGGGATTCCGGCTCGGGTGCGGTGCGGGTTCGGGATGTACTTCGAGGCCGGGCGCGGGGTGGACCACTGGGTCACCGAGTTCTGGGACGGTGGGCGGTGGGTGCGGATCGACACCGAGGTGTTCGAGTCGTCGTTCCCGGTCGACCCTCGTGACCTGAAGCCCGGCGAGTTCCTGACCGGTGGTGAGGCGTGGAGCGCCTACCGGCGCGGGGAGATCGACGCGGACCTGTTCGGCGTGCCCGGCACGGAGAACTGGGGGCCGTCGGAGATCCGCGGCAACGCCGTGCGCGACCTGGCCGCGTTGAACAACGTGGAGACCCTGCCGTGGGACGAGTGGGGTCGGATGACCGACGCGTACGAGGGCAACACCGGCGAGGACTACGACCTGCTGCTCGACGAGGTGGCGGCCGTGTGCGCGGGTGACGACGCGGCGGCGGTCGCGGCTCTCTACCAGCACGAGGACCTGCGGGTGCCCGAGGAACTGATTCGCTGAAACCGGAAGGTCGTGGGGACGTGCCGTTGAGCAGCGTGGTGCGCGAGAGGTGCCGGGCGCTGCTGCCGCCGGGCACGGAGATCCGCTACCTCTTCCCGGCGACGGCCAACTCCGCGTCGGGGTTCTCGTTCGTGCAGAAGCCGTTCCTCTTCGTGGTGACGGCCGAGAACGTGATCATGCTGGAGTGCAGCTGGCGGAGCCACGACCTGCCGAAGGCCGTGCACTGGACCTACCCGCGAACGCTGCGGCTCGGCCCGGTGGACACGGTGATGGACCCGACGTTCACGTTCGACGGCTCGCCGTTCCAGACCTGGGACGAGTACGTCCCGGTGATCGCCGCGGCCGACGCGGAGGTCCGCGACCGCGACTTCGGCCCGCCGGACCCGCTGCCGGACCTCTAGCCGCCGAGGGTCGCGGCGACGCCGACCGACTTGGCGTCCGCGGCCTCGACGGTGATCTTGCCCCGGTGGGTCACCTCGACCTGGTAGAACTTCTCGTCGCCCGGCACGTTCGGGACGGACACGGTGAAGACGCAGGTGTCGTACGAGGAGCCGATCGTGCCCTTGCCGAGCGAGCCCGTGGCCACGACGTCGCCGCCCGCGCCGTACACCGTGACCGCGCTGCCCTCCGAGATGTCCTTGTAGCCGCCCGTGCCGTAGCAGTTCGAGCTGCCGCCGAGCCGGGAGTCGACCAGGGTCATGGTCCCCTTCAGCTCGAACGCCGTGGACTTCGCGGTGGCCCCTGGCAGCGCCACGACGAGCCAGACCGCGCCGAGGACGGCCGCGCCGGTCACGACCCCGAGGCCGAACAGGAGCCACCCCCTTCCGGAGCGCCGAGCCGGAGCCGGTGACCACTGGGGTTGGGGGAAGCCGTTCGGCGGGGTCACCGCTTCGGACGCCGGCACAACGGGTTCGGACATGGTTCGCCTCTGGGAACGGAGCCGGTGTTCTCCGGCTGGCATCCGCTCATCGTGGCCGTTCCGAGGCGCGTTACCCGCCACTCGATGGTGTGTTCAGGGTCGAAGCGCTTGCGGCACAAGGGAAGAACAGGGGGAACCGGAGCAGTGCCGTGACCCGGACGGCCGAGCGTTGGCGTGGTGGTGACAACCTCGTGACCTGTAGTTCTTCCGCTCGCCCCCATCCTCGGTAACACTTTCGGGTGAGCGGTCGAAACTGATCTCCAGAGGGGTGGTCGACGGAACGTCCGCCCGGTGGAGCGGTTGCTCCATCGGGGTGGCCTTCGGGTGATCGCCGTAAGCGGGGTCCGACTCGGTCGTTGCCCTGCCGAAGGAGGCGATGACCTTGATCCCGACGATCCTGATGACGTTGCTCGTCCTGCCGCTCGCCCTGGTGGCCGCGCGGGTGGGCAGACGGCGGTGGATAAGACGCCGGGGAGTGCTGCGGGTTCGGGCGGAACTGGCGTTCTTCCACCACGGGTTGCGCGATTCGCCCAGCGGGCGGCACCGCATCACCCGTTTTTGAGCGCCGTGAACACCCGGCCCCAGCGTTCGGGGTCGGCGCGGTACGGGGCGTAGCAGGACGAGCGGGTGGTGATGTCGCCGTAGCGGGCCAGCAGCTCGGCGGCGACCTGCTCCGGTTCGCCGACCACGGCGAACGCCCGCAGCACCTCGTCGTCGACGGCGTCGGTCATCTCGTCCCACTTCTGCCGCCGGGACAGCGCGTGCAGGTCCTCGTGCAGGGCGCCCCACCCGTGCAGGTCGAGGACCTTCCGGTAGGACGGCGTCGAGCCGTAGAACGCGATCTGCTTCTTGGTGTCCCTGATGGACGCCGCCAGCTCCTCCTCGGTGTTGCCCGTCGCGACGAACGACGGGCCGCTGATCTCCAAGCCCGCCAACGGTTTCCCGGCGCGAGCGCGGCCGCGTTCCAACGCCGGGACCGTCACCTCGCGCAGGTACCGCTCGGTGGTGAAGCTGTGGCACAGGAACCCGTCGGCGACCTCGCCCGCGACCTCGGTCATCAGTTCGCCGACGCCCGCGAGGAACACCTTGGGCGGGCCGTACGGGTTCGGGCCGGGGTCGAAGAACGGCGTCATCACGGTGTGGGTGAAGAACTCGCCGCGGAACCTCGGCCGCTCACCGGTCTCCCACGCGTGCCAGATCGCCCGCATCGCCAGCACGTACTCGCGCATCCGCGCGGCGGGTTTCGACCACGGCATCGAGAACCGCTTGGTGATGTGCGGCTCCACCTGGGACCCGAGTCCTAGGTTGAAGCGGCCGCCGGACAGCAGTTGCAGGTCGTTCGCCAGCACGGCGGTGCTCATCGGGTTGCGCGCGAACGCCACCGCGATGGACGTGCCCAGTTCGATCCGCGACGTCGTCCCGGCGGCGACCGAGAGGGCGACGAACGGGTCGTGCTGGGCCTCGGCCACCCAGAACCCGTCGTAGCCCGCGTCCTCGGCCTGCCGCGCGGTGCCGCCGATCTCGCGCGGGTCGAACGTGATCTCGACGCTGTCCACCTTCATGCGGCTGTTCTACCGGTCGCAGGCGATCCCGTCGCCGTCCGGGTCGAGGTGCTTGCCGTAGCCGGGCTGGCCGACGACGATCGGCGTGGCGCCCGCGCGCTTGGCCGCGTCGCAGGTCGCGTAGTACACGTCGCTGGACCCCGACGACTGCTGCTGCCCCGACCCCGCCTGCTGGAGGCTGTCCTTGCCGCCGCAGGGCCCGCCCCACAGCCCGAGTTCGGCCTGCTCGGCGGCGGACTGCGCGGACCTCAGCGCCGTCCCCGTGCCGGGCTCGGCGCGGCCCTGGCCTCGACGAACGGCCTCGACCGCGAAGTTCGACCCGTCCGGCATCAGCACGGTCGCGGCCGTCCCGACCGTCGGGACGTACTTGACCGTCTTGCCGTTCAACGTCTTCCGGGTGAACTCCAGCGCGGCCTGCGCCCAGCACTCGCCGGGCGGCTGGAGGCCCGCGATCTGGATCTGCCTGCCGTCCGCCCCGACGATCGTGCGTCCGTCCACGACGTCCACGACCTGCGTGGACGGTTGGTCGGGCGCGCTCGCCGTGGTGGTGATCATCGGTGCCGTGCTCGGCGTGGAACTCGGCGTCGTCACCTGGATCGCGGACGAGAGGTCCGTTTTCGACGCGCATCCACCGAGGACGGTCAGGGCGAGCAGGAGTTGCAGGGCTCCACGCCAACGAGTCGACGCGGGGGAAGTACTGGGCACGCGGTCCTCCAAGGGCGCGGCGGTCGCACCTGTGTCCGGGTCATCGCACTGGAACGTCCACCGTGTTACGGCGGCCACGGGACGTTACCAACTCGAATCCCCTGATCAGCCCCCTCGGACGTGGGTTGCGGCATCTGTATCGGTTTACTCGCAGGCGATCCCGTCGCCGTCGCGGTCCAAATGGGACCCGTAGCCCGGATCGCCGCGGTGCAGCGGCGTCACGCCCGCGGCACGGGCCGCCGCGCAGCTCTTGTAGTAGACCGCCGCGGGGAGGTCCGGAGTGGCCGGTGGCGGCGCGGGCACGGGTTCCGGCGCGGGCGGGACGACGACCGGCTGCGGCGGCGTGACCGGAGCCGGTGGCGCGACGGTGTCCGCGCCCTGGCACGTGCTGCCCCACAGCCCGACCCCGGCCTGCTGGGCCACGGCCTGCGCGGCGGTGAGCGTGGCGCTCGCGGTGGGCTCGGCGCGCGCCAAGCCCTTGCGCAGCGCGGTTTCGGCGTAGTCCGAACCGTCCGGGAGACCCACGGACACCGTGTCACCGGCGACCGGGACGAGCTTGACACGCTGGCCGGTCAACGTGCTCGTGGCGAACTCGGCGGCGGACTTGGCCCAGCACTCGCCGGGCGCGGCCAGTCCGACGACGCGGACGGTCTTGCCCGTCGCGTTGACGAGCGTGCGGCCGTCGACGACCTTCTGTACCGGCGGCGGGGCGGTGGACGTGCTCGTGGGCGTCGAGGTCGTGCTGGCCGCGCCGGACGACTGGGTCGCGGCGACGCGCGGGGTGTCCGGCGTGGACCCGCAGCCGCCCGCGCACGCGGCGACGAGCAGGAACGGGACGGCGCTGCGGCGCCAGCGGGCTAAGGCGGGTGAGCTGGTCACGCGATTCCTCCAAGTGGACGTGTTGGAGGCATCGCGGGGAAGTGGTTCGGGCGTTACGCCGAACGCCTGAACCGGTGGTCAGCGGTTCGGGCGCAACGTCCAGATCACGGTCATCTCGGTCGTGGTGACGCCGTCGGCGTTGGTGATCGTGACGTGCACGGGGAACTCGGGCCGGGTGCCGGACGCCAGTTCGGCGACCACCTCGGCGGCCGGGCGGCCGAGCACGGCCTCGGCCCGCAGCGCGCCGGTGGCGACCTTCTTGTAGGTGATCTCGGCGCGGGCGACGAGCGGCGTGGCCTTGTCCATGTGCCGGGAGAAGGCCGCGAGCACGACGGCGCCGGACGCGGTCTCGCCCGCGCCGAACACCACGGCCGCGTGTGGGCCGCCGACGTGGTTGCGGTACTGCTCGCCGTCCGGCAGCGCGACGAGCACCCGGTCGCCCTCGACCTCGAGGAAGTCGATGCCGGTGGTGCCCACCCACGGCACGCCCTGCTTCATGGTCTCGGCGACGAACGCGTAGTCCTGGCTCATGCCCCGGATGCTACCGACCGGTAACCCTGTTGCCTACCCGTGGGTAACCGCCTGCTGAGACATGGCTCACGCGTAAATCGTTTGCTTCGCTACGCCATCCGAGTTCATGCTTGTACTCAGCAACTAGTTGGGTGATGCAAGCAACGGAGTGTTCCATGGTGAGCCCGGTGAGTGACACGGTGGGTTCCGAGGCGACGGAACGAGAGCTGGAGCTGGCCGATCGGGTCGGCATGGCGATGATCCGGCTCAACAAGATGAACGCGTGCGTGGCCGCGCACATGGCCAAGGTCGGCGTGGACAAGGCCGCGTTCATCCTGCTCGCGACCCTCGCCCACCTGGGTCCCTCCCGGTCGAGCGCGCTGGCCGAGGCGGTCTTCTCCGACCCCTCGACCGTCAGCCGCCAGGTCGCGGGACTCGTCAAGGACGGGTTCGTGGAACGCCGAGCCGACCCGGAGGACGGACGGGCCAGCGTGCTCGTCGCCACGGAGTCCGGCCAACAGCTGCTGGCCGACCGCCGTCGCATGCGCAACGCCGCCATCGCACGGATGTTCGGAGGCTGGTCGGAGCCGGACTGGGTTCAGTTCACCGACTTGTTCGAGCGCTTCGTGAACGACCACGAGAACGCGCTACCGGGTTTCTTGGCTGAGAGCGGACTGGGGCCGCGCTCAGAAGGGGAGAAGTGATGTCGGAAACGGTAGAGAGAGCGGAAGCGTCGCCGAGGGGCGAATCGCTGCTCACCCACCGTCAGATCCTGACGATCCTGTCCGGGCTGCTGCTGGGGATGTTCCTCGCGGCGCTCGACCAGACGATCGTCTCCTCGGCGATGAAGACCATCGCCGACGAACTCCAGGGCCAGACCCTGCAGGCCTGGGCCACGACCGCGTACCTGATCACCGCCACGATCACGACGCCGCTGTACGGCAAGCTGTCGGACATCTACGGCCGCAAGCCGATGTACCTCACCGCGATCGGCCTCTTCCTGGCCGGGTCGCTGCTGTCCGGCATCGCCACCTCGATGTACGAGCTGGCCGCGTTCCGCGCGGTGCAGGGCCTCGGCGCCGGTGGTCTGATGTCGCTCGGCATGGCGATCCTGGCGGACATCACGTCGCCTCGGGAGCGCAGCAAGTACTCCGCGTACTTCATGGCCGTGTTCGGCGTGTCGAGCGTCGCGGGCCCGGTCGTCGGCGGCCTGTTCGCCGGCCTGGACTCGTTCGCGGGCATCGCGGGCTGGCGCTGGGTGTTCCTGATCAACGTGCCGATCGCCCTGATCGCGCTCGTCGTGGTCGCCAAGGTGCTCAACGTCCCGCACAAGCGGGTCGACCACCGCATCGACTTCTGGGGCGCCGCGCTGCTCAGCATCGGCCTGGTGCCGCTGCTGATCGTCGCCGAGCAGGGCCGTGAGTGGGGCTGGGCGTCCGGCACCTCGATCGCCATGTACGCGCTCGGCGTGGTCGGCGTCGTGGGCTTCGTCCTCAACGAGAAGCGCATGGGCGACGAGGCGCTGCTGCCGCTGAGGCTGTTCCGCAGCGGCACGTTCTCGCTCGGCAACACGATCAACTTCGTGATGGGCATCGGCATGTTCGGCGGCATGGTCTCGCTGCCGCTGTACCTCCAGATCGTCAAGGGCGCCTCGGCGACCGAAGCCGGCCTGATGCTGCTCCCGCTGACGTTCGGCATCATGTCGGCGGCCGGGATCAGCGGCCAGATCACCGCGCGGACGGGTCGCTACAAGCTGTTCCCGATCATGGGCTTCGCGCTGATGGCCGGTGCGCTGTTCGCGTTCAGCACGATCGGCACGGACACGTCGAACGCCTTCACGCTCAGCATGATGTTCGTGATGGGCGCCGGACTGGGGCTGTGCATGCAGACCCTGCTGCTGGCCATCCAGAACAACGCCGAGCCGAGGGACATGGGCGTCGCGACGTCGTCGGCCACGTTCTTCCGCCAGATCGGCGGAACCGTCGGCACCGCCGTGTTCCTGTCGATCCTGTTCAGCAGCGTCGGCGACAAGATCGGCAACGCGCTCCGCACGGCGTTCGGCAACCCGGACTTCCAGGCCGCGCTGGCCAAGCCGGAGAACGCGCAGTTCGCCCAGAGCCTCCAGGGCGGCGGCGGTTCCGGTGTCGACCTGAACAACACCGAGTTCCTGAAGACCCTCGACCCGGTGCTGGCGCGTCCGTTCCTGGACGGCTTCTCCGGCGCGATCGACAACGTGTTCCTGGTCGGCGGCGTGGTGGTGCTGATCGGCTTCGTGCTGATCTGGTTCCTCAAGGAGGTCCCGCTGTCCATGCGCTCAGGCCTGGAG
>NZ_JBHYHC010000027.1:52532-88900 GCF_042738955.1 Umezawaea sp. NPDC059074 | reverse complement strand
GCGCCTTCCACACGCCCCACGTCGCGACGCCTGTTAGGCCGCGACTGGCGCCTCGCCGCCGTGTTCATCGGACCGACGCTGGTGCTGGTCGCGGGCCTGATCCTGTACCCGATCCTCAGCTCGGTCCTCACCAGCACCACGGAACGCCACGGCGCGGAGACCGTCTTCGTCGGGCTGGACAACTACACCGCCCTCATCGACGACGCCGTGTTCCACAAAGGAGTGCTGAACTCGTTCGTCTTCACCGCGTACGCCGAGATCTTCAAGGTGACCCTCGGTCTCATCGCGGCGATGATCCTGCACCACCTGCGCCGCGGTCGGGCGCTGTTCGCGGGGGTGATCCTGCTGCCGTGGGTGGTGCCGACGGTCGTCACGGCGTTCACGTGGCGGTCCCTGCTGGACCCGATCTTCGGCAGCGTCAACGTCCTGCTCACCGACTCCGGCATCGGGCCCGCGCTGGCCGCGATCGGGCTCGTCGACCGGTGGCCCGCGGAGTGGTTGTCCGACCCCGCGCTCGCGATGCCCGCGGTCATCCTGGTCAACGTCTGGAAGGGAGTCCCGTTCTTCACGGTGACGTTCCTCGCCGGGCTCAAGGCCATCGACGGCGGCCTGTACGAGGCGGCGCTGGTGGACGGGGCGTCGCCGTGGCAGCGCTTCCTGCACATCACGCTGCCGGGGCTGCGCAACATCATGATCGTGACGGTGCTGCTGTCGTCGATCTGGACGTTCAACAACTTCGACCTGATCTGGCTGATGACCCAGGGAGGACCGGGGGACGCCACGGCCCCGTACGTGATGGTGGCGTACTCGAAGGCCATCCAGCAGTTGCAGCTGGGCGCGGGGGCCGCGGTGACGTTGGTGATGCTGCCGATCATCGCCGTCCTCGTGGTGTTCCTCGTGCGGTTGATGCGGCGCAGCGACCAGCCGAGCGCGGGCGACCTCGGGCGCAGGCGGCTGACCCCCGCCCAGCGCAGGGCGATGCCGTGGGTGATCGTCGTGGCCTCGATCCTCGTGCTGGTCTGGGCCTCACCGCACATCGTGTGGAAGGCCGCGCTCGTACTGGGCGTGTTCGTGGTGCTCGCCGCCGCTGTCGGACGGGTCGTCTCCACGCTCGCCGCGCGGGGCAACCGGGTGGCCGCACGGGTGGTCGGGGGCACCGGCACGGGGGTCGCGCTCGCGGGCCTGCTGGGTTTCGTGCTCGCGCCGCTCTACTGGATGACGGTCACGGCGTTCAAGTCCGACGACCAGATCGTCGCGCGCACCGACGACCTCTGGCCGACGCCGTGGAGCACCGAGCAGTTCACCAACCTGTTCTCCGGCAGGGCGTTCGGCACCTGGTACCTCAACACGATCCTGGTGTCGGTGGCGTCCACGGTGATCGCGCTGGTGTGCGCGGCGCTGGCGGGCTACGCGTTGGCGCGGTTGAAGTTCCGGGGGTCGGAGAGCTTCACGGTGACGATCCTGCTCACCTACGTGATGCCGGGCGCGCTGCTGTTCATCCCGCTGTACCGGATGATGAGCGGCATCGGGCTCAACGACTCGTTGTGGGCGCTCGTGCTGGCCTACCCGACGTTCACGCTGCCGTTCGCGACGTGGCTGCTCGTCGGCTACTTCAAGTCGATCCCGGCCGACCTGGAGGAGGCCGCGCTGGTCGACGGCTGCACGCGGTTCGGGGCGTTCCTCCGGATCGTGCTGCCGCTGGCCAAACCGGGCCTGCTCGCGGTCGCGCTGTTCACGCTCACCAACGCGTGGAACGAGTTCCTGTTCGCCTTCGTGTTCATCACCAGGGACGACTACAAGACGCTGCCGGTCGGGATGCAGTCGATGATCTTCGGCGACGTCGTGCCGCAGGGGCAGTTGGCCGCGGCGTCGCTGCTGATCAGCATCCCGGTCGTGGTGATGTACGGGTTCGGGCAGCGGTTCCTGACCGAGGGCCTCACGGCGGGGGCGGTGAAGGGATGAGTCAGGCCGGGCCCCGCTCGGCGCGCCACCGCTCGTACTCGGGCCGGGCCTCGTCGGACAGCGGGTAGTACAGGCGCAGGTCGCCGCCCTCGGCCAGGCGGATCCGGGAGAACTCCTCCCAGTCCGCGTGGTCCTGAGCGGCGGCCAGCAGCGCGGGCGCGAGCTTGACCGGCACCACGACCGCGCCGTCGTCGTCGGCGACGATGATGTCACCGGGCTCGACGAGCGTGCCACCGCACGCGACCGGGACGTTGACGGCGACCGGCACGATGTCGGTCTGGGCGTGGAAGTTCGGTGTGGCGCCTCGGATCCACAGCCCGAGACCGAGCTGCTTGGCCGGGCCGACGTCGCGCAGACAGCCGTCGACCACCACGCCCACACCACCGCGACCCTTGAAGTAGGTCAACATCATCTCGCCGAACACGCCGCTGCTCATGCTGCCGCGCGCGTCGACGACGATCATGTCCCCGGCCTGGGCGTGGTACATGACGTGCCGGTGCAACTGCTTCTCCGGCTCGGCGTACTCGTCGACGGGGTAGAGGTCCTCCCGCTTCGGCAAGAACTGCAACGTCAACGCCGGACCGGCCACGCACACACCGGGGGTCACGGAGACCGGGCCGCGGATGAACGCGCTGCGGATGCCCATCCTGCTGAGTTCCGCGCTGGCCGTCGCACTCCCGACGGCCGCGAGGCCCGCACTGAGTTCGGCGGGCGGGCGAACGATGTCGTGCGTCTCGACCACGTCGGCAGCTCCCTCGGATCCGCACCTGTCGGCACCTCCGATCCTAGCGGTCTGCAACCGCTTTCCACCGCTCGAAAACGGTTCTCCTGCTACGAATCCTGGTGTCGGACTTCACAAGCAGCCGATCGACCATGATCAGTGGCGGGGTGGAGCCTTCGGAGTACCGATCTGCGGATGGGTAACCGATCTTCATAACGGTGCGCCTCTGGCTACTCTGAGACATGGGGAAGGTCTGTTTCGATGAGTGAGCTGAGTTCGGCGGGCGAGTCTGGGGCGTCGACGGAATTGGTTCGCAACGAGATCACTGCATCTACTGCAGGGCATGTGATCCAAGCCGGAAGAATCGGACAAGTGAACCTGAGTCCTCCGAGGCCGGTAACACCGCGGCAGTTGCCCGCCGCACCCCGGGATTTCATTGGCAGAGCCATCGAGTTGTCTGCGCTTTCCGCTGCACTGACCCACGGATCCGTTCAGGGCTCGGTCATGGCGATCGCGGTGATCCGGGGGACCGGCGGGGTCGGTAAGACCTGGCTCGCGCTGCGTTGGGCCCACCGCCACATCTCCCAGTTCCCTGACGGGCAGTTGTTCGTCGACTTGCACGGGTTCAGCCCGACTTCAGAGCCGATGGACCCGAAGACGGCACTGGAAATCCTGCTCGAGGGACTTGGCGTGCCGCACAGCGGGATCCCTGTGGAGCAGGCCGCGAGAGTGGGTCTGTACCGCAGTTTGGTAGCGGGACGACGCATGCTGATCGTATTGGACAACGCTGCCAATAGCGCTCAGGTGAGCGCTTTGCTGCCGGGCAGTCCTACCTGCACCGTGGTGGTCACCAGCCGCAGCCACATGCCAGATCTGGTCGTCGCGCATGGTGCACCCACTTTGCCTCTGGATGTTCTGGACGTGAACGACGCCAGAGAACTGCTGTCCCGGCAGCTTGGATCATCGCGAGTGGCTGCGGAGCCCGAAGCAGCGAAGGAACTCGTGGACCTGTGCGGCGGATTGCCCTTGGCCTTGAGCGTCATCGCAGCCCGCGCGGCCATCCAGCCTGCGTTCCCGCTCTCTGCGTTCACCGAGGAGCTGCACAAAGCTCGCCTCGACGCTCTCGATGCTGGTGAACCCAACGTGGACGTGAGAGTAGCGGTCTCCTGTACGTATCTTGTCCTGCCACTTGGACCTGCCACCGTCTTTCGGATGCTCGGTTCGGCACCTGGTCCGGACATCAGCCTGAGCGCCGTGGCCGTACTTGCCGAGTTGCCCGACACGCAAGCACGAAAGCAGTTGCGTGAGCTGGAGCGCTTCCACCTGGTTCAGCAATATCTGCCAGACCGCTATCGCATGCACGATCTGATCCGCATCTTTGCTGTCGAAACGGCTCACAGTGAAGATGGTGCCTCCCACCTCACCACGGCGCTTAGGCGTCTGATCGACTTCTACGCCCGCACGGCCAGGCGTGGTGACGAGATGCTGAACCCGTCCCGGCTACGCATCCAGGCACCTCCGGCGGACACTGGTACCGAGTTTTACGCACTGCCGAACAGTGGTGCCGCACAAGCATGGTTCCGCGAGGAACACCGTTGTCTACTGGCCAGTCAAAAGTTTGCCGCGCAACAAGGGTGGCATCCAACTGTGTGGGTTTTGGCTTGGGCGATGGCCACCTTCCATCGCCGGACGGGAAACTTGCACGACCACCTGGATTCCTGGAGGAGAGGGCTGTTGGCCGCTGGCCACTTGGGCAAGATCGCTGCTCGAACCGAGGCGCACCGGAGACTCGGTTTCGCATACGCCCGAGAGGAAAGGTCGCGGCGAGCCTTGAAGCACTTCCGAAGGGCGTTGGCACTGGCTTGCCAGGACGGGGACATCGTTGAGCAAGCCGAGACTCACATGGCCTTCATGTGGATGCTGGGTAGGCAAGGTGACATCCAGCGTGCTCTGAACCATGCCGTTCAAGCGCTGCGACTTTCGCAGTTGGCCGACCAGCCAACTGGCGACGCACTCAACGCGGTGGGCTACTTCCACGCACGCCTTGGTGTCCTCGGCGAAGCACGTGCCTACTGCGAAGCTGCCATCGTCGAGTTGCGGCGCCACGGTGACGTCGAGGGGCAAGCCAATGCACTGGACACGTTTGGATACATCGCATACCGCGATGGTCGATGTGCCGAAGCGGTCGGCCACTACCGGGAGGCGCTGGCCTTGTTCAGGCGCATGGGCAACGCCTACGACGAAGCGGACACTCTGGACCACCTTGGTCGCGCCTGCGATGTACTTGGCCGCTACCTTGATGCCCGTCGAAGCTGGCGCCAAGCCCTCGGCCTATACGCCGGTCAGCACCGTCTGGACGATGCTGACCGGATTCGTCGTCAGCTTGACAGTCTCGAAAGACGGGTCGACTTCGAGTCAGTGACCGATGACGGACGGGGTCCGCACCAACGCCACGCCGAGGACGAGTGCGGCGACCAGGTCTGCGGCATGGGCTGATCATCGATATTCCCCAGCACCTTGTTGAGTCCTCGAGACAGGCGACTGTGAACTGTTCAACTCCGCGGAGCCGTGAAGCGGTGGAGTTCGGGGAGTCTGGCCGTTCGCCGGTCCCCGGAGGACTGTCCGCGCAGGCGTCGGGTGAGCCACGGGCCGAGGAAGGTGGTGGCCCAGCGGAGTTCGGCGGTGGCGCGGTCTCGGGTCGACGGCGGTGTGGGCAGCGGGGGAGGGGGTTGGGTCCAGGAGTCGGTGCTGCCCGGCACTCGCAGGGCGTGGGCGACCGCCGCGGCGATCAGCTGGTGGCCCAGCGGGCTGCAATGCAGGCGATCGTCGGCCCAGAACCGACGGTCGGCGACGGAGGAGTGCAGGGCGATCTCGGCGACGGCCACGTCGTGCCGGGCCGCTGCGACACGGATCCGGTCGTTGATGTCGAGGATGCGGGAGCGGACCGGTCGGGCCAGGGGGATGACCCTGGTGAGGTCGGGGAACGTCACGGTCGCCACGCGCGCGCCGGCGTCGGTCAGCGCGGCGAACATCGCTTCCAGGTGGCCGACGACCTCGGCGGTCTCGACCCGGAACCGCAGCAGGTCGTTCACCCCGGCCACGACCGTGGCCAGGTCGGGACGCATGGCGAGCGCGGGCCCCAACTGCTCGGCCCGGACCTCGCCCGCGCGACGGCCGCGGACGGCGAGGTTCGCGTACTGGAGGTCGGGGTTGTCGACGGCCAGGTGCTCGGCGAGCCGATCGGCCCACCCCCGCAGGCCGGTGACGTCGTCGCCGTCCCCGACGCCTTCCGTCTGGCTGTCGCCCAGGGCGACGTAACGCAGGTACTTGCGGTCCGGGACCGCGGACCGTTCAGTGGCTGGCACGCCGCCTCCTTAGTCAGAAAGTTGAGTAATCATAACCACGGCTATGGCGAGTCGGGGAGGTGCCCTGCGGTTCGCGGAATGAAACCAACTACCTGGTTGACTTTGCGAAGATCGAGGGCCTACTCTCTAATAAACCAGCCGGTTGGATTGAAAAGTTGAGCCAAGCTGATTTCCTCCAAGGAGACGATCGTGGAACCCAAGACCGTTGTGCAGCAGTACTGGGCCAGTTTCGAGAAGGGCGACCTGGACACCACGTGGGAGACCTACGTGGACCTCGACCTGGTGATCCACCCGGCGTCCGGGTTCGAGTTCACCCGTGACAGCTGGCTGGCCACCGAGAAGTCCTTCGTCGACTCGTTCACCGACCTGCGGGTCGAGGTGCTCGACCAGGTCGCCGAGGGCGACAAGGTCGCGACCCGCTTCCGGATGACCGCCACCCAGACCGCCGAGTTCTTCGGCGTCCCCTCGTCTGGCCGCACCGCGACCCTGACCGGCACCACCGTCGACCGCGTCCGCGACGACCGGATCGTCGAGCACTGGGCCGAGGTCGGCGTCCCCGGTTTCCTCCAGCAGCTCGCGGCCTGACCACCAGGGAGAACACCACCATGACCTCCACCGAGCAGCGGCTCGTCAGCGACACCGACCACGTCCGGCTCGAACGCCTGGCGCTCGAGCTGAACTGGCGGGTCGACACCCGGACCGCCGCGACCATCCCCGAGCTGTTCACCGAGGACGGCTCGATCAACACCCTCGGCGACCCCGTCGTCGGCCACGACGCCCTGCGCGCCTGGGGCGAACTCCTGGACTCGGACGACAGCCCGGTCGCGGGCGTGCACCACGTCCTGACCAACCTGCGGTTCGTCGCCGACGGTCCCGACCGTGCGGTCGGGACGCTCTACGTGACCGCGTTCCTGCCCGGCGCGCCGGAAGGGCAGGCGACGCTGCCGTTCGCGATGGGTCAGTGCACCGACCGGTACGTCCGCACAGCGGACGGCTGGAAGATCGAGTCACGGGTGTTCCAGCCGTCCTTCACGCGCTGAGCACCGGGCGGAAGCCGCCCCGCCGGGAACCGGGGCGGTTCCTACCGCGCGTCGACCAGGGTGCCGAGCAGGCGCAGCCGTTGCTCGGACTCCGAGCCGGGGTCGGCGTGGTAGGTGACGAGCACCTGGCCCGATTCGGGGAGCACCAGCTTCTCGTAGCGCAGGTCCAGCGGGCCGACCTGCGGGTGCAGGAGTTCGGTGAGGCCGCTCGACTTCTGCCGCACGTCGTGGCGCGCCCACAGGGTGCGGAAGCGGTCGCTGTGCAGGCTCAGCTCGCCGATGAGCGTGACCAGGCGCGGGTCGTCGACCTCGGAGCCGAGCACGGACCGCAGGTACGGGACGACCTTGGCGGTCATGGCGTCCCAGTCGCGGTAGAACGACCGCATCTCCGGCTCCAGGAACGCCGCGCGCAGGGTGTTCACGCCGGGCGCGAAGTACGGCGACAGGGCGATGGCCAGCGGGTTCGCCGCGAGCACGGTCATGGTCCTGCCCTGCACGTACGCGGGGGTGGTGGTCCAGTTGTCGATCAGGTTCCGCACGCTCGCGCTGACCTTCTCCGCCTTCGGCGGCCGACGCCGCTTGGGCGGCACGGGGTGGGCGAGGGTGTGCAGGTAGGCCGCCGCCTCGCCGTCCAGCCGCAGCGCGGTCGCGATGCTGTCCAGGACCTGGTCGGACGGGTGCTGGTCGCGGCCCTGCTCCAGCCGCAGGTAGTACTCGGCGCTGATGCCCGCGAGCAGCGCCACCTCCTCGCGCCGCAGCCCCGGCACCCGGCGGCGCTCGCCGTGCGGCAGCCCGACCTCGCCGGGCCGGACCAGCTCCCGCCGTGCCCGGAGGTAGTCGCCGAGTGCGCTGGTCAGGGCCATGGGATCGACTCTAACCCGGCCGCGCGGGCTGGGCCTGTCCCTGCGGGTACCAGTGTCGCGGGGAGTCTGGCTGGGCCGTTCGGCGCAGCGCACGATTCCCGGCATGACCACTCCTTTCGGCTTCTCCTCCACCACCGACGACGTCCTGAAGGGCGTCGACCTCACCGGCAAGCGGGCGGTGGTGACCGGCGCGTCGTCGGGCATCGGCGTCGAGACCGCGCGGGCGTTGGCGGGCGCGGGCGCCGAGGTCGTCCTCGCCGTCCGCCGCGGCGGTCCCGAGACGGCCGCGCTGATCACCGAGCAGACGGGGAACCCGCTGGTCAGCTCCCGTCCACTGGAACTGGCCGACCCGGACTCGGTGGCCTCGTTCGTCCGCGACTGGACCGGACCGCTGCACGTCCTGGTGAACAACGCCGGGATCATGGCCGTCCCCGACCTCCAGCTGACCCCGCAGGGCCACGAGGTGCAGTTCGCCACGAACTTCCTCGGCCACTTCGCCCTGACCACGGGCCTGCGGGCGGCGCTGGCCGACGCGGGAGGGGCCAGGGTCGTGTCCCTCAGCTCGAACGGCCACCTGTTCTCCGACGTGGTCTACGACGACCTGGCCTTCCAGCGCCGCCCGTACGACCCGTGGCTCGCCTACGGCCAGTCCAAGACCGCCGACGTGCTGCTCGCGGTGGGCGTGACCAGGAACTGGGCCGACGACGGGATCCTCGCCAACGCCGTCAACCCCGGCGCCATCGCGACCGGCCTCCAGAAGCACACCGGCGGCCTGCGCACACCCGTGGAAAAGCGGAAGACCGTCGCCCAGGGCGCGGCGACGTCCGTGATGCTCGCGGCGTCACCGCTGGTCGAGGGGATCGGCGGCCGCTACTTCGAGGACTGCGCCGAGGCGTCCGTGCTGCGCGCCGAGCCGGAGATGTTCGGCGGCGGCGTCGCACCCTGGGCCGTGGACGAGGCCAACGCCGACCGCCTCTGGGAGGTGGCGTCCCAGCTCGTCAGGCAGTGATGACGCCGCGGGCCTTCACCACGATCGGCGGAGGCCCGCCACGTCATCCCCCCTGCCCGATTGAGCCGCTACCGATCCGAAGAAGCCCCGGCGTGGTAGCCGGAGCGGGCGACGTTGAAGACGAACACCAGCAGCGCCGCCACGGCCATGCCCACCCACAGCCCGGAGAACCCCATCCCGACCGGACCGGAGAGCAGCAGCCCGGTCCCGAGCCCCACCACCCAGAAGCTGACCATCACCACCACCGTCGGCAGCAGGGTGTCCTGCATCCCCACCAGGTAGCCGTTGAGCATCGTGCCGAGCGTGTCGAGCACGAAGTACCCCAGCACCAACGGCAGCAGCACGTGCAGCGCCGACTTCGCCCCGACGTCCCGAAGGCCGAACAGCACGTCCACCACGAACCCGAACGCCCCCGCGGTCGCGGCGGACAGCACCACCGCGTAGCAGCCCCCGACCAGCAGCAGCGCCGACCTCAGTCCGCGCAACGCCGTCGGGCTCCGGTCCGCTCGGGCCCAGGCCGACATCGTGGCCGCCGCGCTGGAGAACCCGAGCGCCACCACC
This sequence comes from Umezawaea sp. NPDC059074, assembly GCF_042738955.1. Classification (NCBI taxonomy): domain Bacteria; kingdom Bacillati; phylum Actinomycetota; class Actinomycetes; order Pseudonocardiales; family Pseudonocardiaceae; genus Umezawaea; species Umezawaea sp. NPDC059074. Next base: position 79,379 of record NZ_JBHYHC010000027.1, on the reverse strand, counting down.
GAGATCAACGTGACCAGCCGCAGCGCGACGGCGTGCGCGGTCGTCGCCTCGGCTCCGAACCTCGCCATGAAGAACGCCAGGATCGGCAGGAACCCCTCGCCCAGCAGGATCCGCACGCCGATCGGCGCTCCCACTCGCGCCAACTGCCCCAGCGCCCTGATGTCCGGACGCCACCGCACCGCGTCCGGGAAGACCTTGCGGTGCACCACCGCGAGCGCCGCCACGATGATCAACCCCCGGACCACCGTGCTCGACCACCCGGCGCCCGCCACGCCGAACCCCGGCACCCCACCGATTCCGAAGACCGCCAGGTAGCCGACCACGAGGTTCACCGGCACCGCGGCGAGCATGATCCACGTCAACGGCTTCGGCCGTCCCACCGACGACAGCGTGCTCCGGACGTTCACGTACAGCAGGAAGAACGGCAGTCCCAGCGCCGCGCCGGTGTTGTACCGCCCGGCGACCTCCGCGAGTTCCGGGCTCTGTCCCAGCAGGACCAGGATCCCCCTGGTGTTGACCAGCACGAGCGCTCCGAGCAACCCCAACCCCGCGGCCAGCCAGGACCCCTGCGCGTACCAGCCGCGCGCCTCCTCGTGAGCGCCTGTGCGGAACGCCGTCGCGACCTCGGGCGACACGGCGGTGACCACGCCAAGGCCCAACAACATGACGACGCTGAAGACACTCAGGGCGAGCGTGACCCCGGTGAGTTCCACGGTCCCGAGCCGGGCGACGAGCGCCGCGTCGGTGAAGGAGATGGCCATCTGGGACACGAACCCGACGGCGAGCGGCACCCCCAGCGCCAGCAGCGTCCCGCTGATCCTGCGCAACGACGTCATGTCGGTGGCGGTGCTCACTCGTTCCTCCTGGTGCGCGACACCGCGACGAGGGCGGCGCGGTGGCCGACCGCGAACAGCCGGTCGGGGTCGTAGGCGGCTTCCAGGGCGTGGAAGGCCGCCAGGGTGTCCGGGGTGAAGCCGGGGCGGACCCGGTCGGTGTCCTGCGCGTAGTTCGAGTAGGACCCTGTTCCTGCACCGAGTTCGGCCGCCCACCGGCGAGCCCATCGGACGTGCGCGGTGTCGTCGACGGGGTCGGGCCACCGGGCGCAGAACAGGACGCCCGTGCGGGAGTCGCGCAGCGGGAAGGCCGAGCCGGCGGCGTGCGCTCGCAGGGTGTCCGGGTTGTAGTACTCGACGAGGATCGAGCAGCGGCCGCTCGGAGCGGCGGCGATCGCGGCCACCAGCAGGCTCGGGTCCACGTCGAGGTGGGGGAACTGGCTGGACTTCCAGTACCCGCGCATCGGGGGGAGGAACGCGTGGTCCAACTCCCGCTGCCACTCGGTGTACGGGCGCTCGCGCACGTCCGACCAGTCGCCGCCGAGAGCCCGGAACCGGTCGACGTCCGGCCCGGCACCGCTGTCGCACAGGTCCACGGACAGGCCTTGGCCGGTGAGGACCGGGGCGAAGGTCACCGCCGTCGGAGTGTGCTCCGCGAGCAGGACTTGCAGGCGCGCCAAGACGTTCGCGGCTTCGGACAACGGGAAGCGCACCGACCCCGCGGTGATCCGCGGGAGCGGGATCGTGCGGTAGCGGAGGCTCAGGACCACCCCGAACGCGCCGACACCACCGCCGCGCAACGCGGTGAACAGGGCGGTGTGCCCGTGCGCCGACGCCCGGATCACCCGCCCGTCGGCCAGCAGCACCTCGGCCGAGTGCAGGTGGTCGCAGGTCAGGCCGTGACCGGCGACCAGCCAGCCGATCCCGCCGCCCAACGTCAGTCCGGTGAGGCCCGTGTCGCTGACCGTCCCGGACGGCAGGCACCGCCCGTGCGCCGCCAAGGCGGTGTCGACGTCACCGAGCCGCGCGCCGGGCCGCACCCGCACGAGTTCCGTGGCCGGGTCGTACTCCACGGCGCGGAACGGGCTGAAGTCCAGGACCACCCCGTCCCGCACCGTGGAGAAGCCGCCGACGTGGTGCCCACCGCCGCGCACGGCCAGGGGAACGCCCTCGGCGGCCGTGATCGCGGCGTGCAGCACCGCCGGGTCCAGGCTCCGCACGAGCGCGGCGGGGCGGACGTCGTGCATCCGGTTGTAGACCAGCCTGGCCCGCTCGTACTCGGGCGAGTCCGGCAGGACCAGGCACTCGGGCGGCACGACGGCCCGCAGTGCCTTCACCGCGCCTCCCCGGAGAGGGCTTGGTCGATCGCCGCGATGAGGTTGTCGACCGCCCTGTCCTCCGTCCGGGTCCAAGCGTCCGCGGAGGACGCGGCGATGTGGCTGGTCGCGAACACCGAATCCAGCCCCAGCAACCCGTGCTCGTCGTCCGCGGGGTCGGGCAGCGGCTCGGTGTAGTAGCCGTCGAAGGCCGCGCCGGACAGCGTGCCGGACACCAGCGCGGCCCGCAGCGCGACCGGGTCGACGACGCGGGGATCGGCCGTGCAGACCAGGAATCGCGGCCCGGCCAACTGGGCGGCGCCGACCAACCCGGTGGTCTCCGGTGTCAGGGCCGCGCACACGAACACGGTCCTGGACCGCGTGAACAGCTCGTCGAGCCCGACCGCGGTGACCCCCAGGTCGGCGTCGGGTTTCGGTGTCCGCGAGTGGTGGAGGACCGTGCAGCCGAACCCGCGGGTCAGGATCCGCGCCACCGCCGTGCCGGTCGCCCCCAACCCCAGGATGCCGACCGTCGACCCCGTCAGCTCGGTCGACGCCCGCGAGGTCGCCCCCGTGCCGGCCAGGTCCACCAGGATGCGGCGCTGCAACCCCAGCGCCAGTCCGACGGCGAACTCCGCCACCGAGGCGGCGTTCGTACCCGGCGTGGTCAGCACCCGCACCGACTGCTCGGCCGCGGCGGCGAGGTCGACGAACGACCCGGCCCCCACACCCAGGAACGACACCACCCGCAACGACGGCGCGGCGGCCAGGACTTCGGCCGACAGCCGTTCGTCCCCGCCCAGCAGGTAGAAGTCCGCGTCGGCGACGCGCGGGACCAACTCCGACTCCGGCGGCACGCCGACGAGGTGGTCGACGGTGATGCCCGCGCGGTCGCAGTGCTCGGCGAGGCGGGCGGGCACGGTCGTGCCGGACACGACCACCTTCCAGGTCCCGTTCACCGGTGCAGCACCTCCGCGGCGTACGCGGCCAGGATCTCCAGGCCGCGGTCGAACTCGGCTTCCGGTTTCATCAGGCTCACCCGCACGTTCCCGGTCCCCGCGGTGTCACCGGCGGCCCGGTCCCAGAAGAACCCGCGCCCCGGCAGCACCCCCAGCCCGCGCTCGCGCAGCTCGGCGGTGACGCGGAGGTCGGAGCGGCCACCGGTCGACAGCCACTCCACGCTGATCCGGCTGCCCACCGCCGCCGGGTCGACGACGTGGTCGCCCAACGCCCCGCGCAGCCGCGCCCGCCGTCGTGCCACGAGCGCGCGCACGGACCGGTCCAGCCCCTCGCGGCGGGCGTCGTCGAAGAACTCGCCCAGCACCGCCAGGGAGAACTTCGACACGCACAGGTAGATCTCGTTGTACAGCTCGCGCAACGCGGCTCCGTGGTCGGCCGAGCACGCGAGCAGACTGGCCTTCATGTCCTGCGTCGGGAACACCTTTCCGGTGTCCTCGAAGACGATGAACGACACGCCGCTGTCCAGCAGCACCTGGTAGGTGTCCCAGTCCTGCGGCTGGAACAGGCGGAAGCTGGCGTCGACCACGAGGATCACCCCGAGTCGTTGGCAGGTCAGGACGATCTGCTCGAACCGCTCGCGCTCCAGGTGCCCGCCGGTCGGGTTGTTCGGGGTGACCAGGAACAGCACGTCCGCCCCCGCGAGGACGGGAGCCAGGTCGCCGGTGAGGCGGTCCTCGGTGATCGGGTGCGGTGTGACGCCCCGGCGGCGCAGGATCAGCGCCAGGTTGTCGAACGTGGGGTGCGTCAGCAGCACCCGGTCGCCGCGCAGCGCCAGGTAGGAGGCCACCAGGTCGATCGAGTTGGACGCGGTCGGCAGCACCAGGTGGGCCGCGGCCGAGCCGAGGTGCGCCGAGCCGATGAGGCCCGCGTAGCGGTTCAGGTAGAGCCTCTCGGACTCGGGGACGCTCATGGCCTCCGAGGTCGACCACAGCTCGGCCAGCCGGGCCACGACGTCGGACTGGCCGGGGCTGAGGTCCTGGTAGGCGTGCCCGTCGCTGAGGTTGGCCGAGGTGGCGAAGCCGATCTGCTCGTAGTCGGTCAGGGTCGTGGGCGGTGGCACGGGCAGGGTGGTGCGCGTCATGGAGTTCCTTCGGAGTTCGGGAGTCCTGTCCGCTCAGCTCGTGGTCGCGAAGCGCGGTGTCCAGTCCGGTTCGGTGGCGCGGCGCACGTCGAGCGGGCGGACGCGGCCGGTGAGGTCGCGCACGACCCGCGCGCACTTGTCCACGTCGGCTCCGCGCAGCGCGTCCGCTACGACCTCGGCGAGCACACCGGTGTCGTGCTCGTCGTAACCGCAGGAGGACAGCCACGCGGTGCCGATGCGCAGACCGCCCGCGTCCTTGAGGCGGTCGCTGGCCCCGCCCGGCAACGACTGGCGGTTGCTGAGCACGCCGCACCGCTCCAGCAGCAGTTCGGCGGCGTGGCCGTCGTGGCCGAAGGCGCGTTCGGTGTCCAGCAGCAGGTAGTGCTTGTCGCTGCCGCCCACGACCGCGTCGGGGTCGATCCGGCGGAAGTGCTCGGCCAGGCCCCGCGCCAGGGTCACGCACCGCTCGGCGTACTCGGCGAACGCGGCGGTCCGGGTCTCCAGCAGAGCCGCGGTGGCGTCGGTGATGCGGCGCAACGGGAAGCTCGACTGGGTGCCGGGGTGGACCGCCGAGTCGATCACGCCCGCCAGGTCCGCGCGGCAGAGGATGGCCGCGCCGTGCGGACCCCTCAACGTCTTGTCGAGCGACATGGTCACGACGTCGGCGTCCGCCAGGTCGCAGGGGAACGCGCCGCCCGCGATGAGACCGGCCTCGTGCGAGAGGTCCAGCAGCAGCCGGGCGCCGACCTCGTCGGCGATGGCGCGCAGCCGAGCGGTGTCGTATCGCCAGGGGTACGAGGAGGAGCCACCGATGAGGAGCTTCGGCTCGAAGCGGTGGGCGTGCTCGCGCAGGGCGTCGTAGTCGATCACCCCGGACGCGTCGACGCCGTAGAACTCGAAGTTGTAGGCACGCCCGGAGAAGTTGGCCCGCATCCCGTGCGTGAGGTGCCCGCCCGCACGGAACCGCAGCGCCAGCACGCGGTCGCCGGGGCGCAGCAGCGCGTGGTAGACGGCCTGGTTGGCCTGGCTGCACGAGTGCGACTGGAGGATGGCGTGCCCGACCCCGAAGACCCCGCGGGCGACCTCGCCCGCCAGCAGCTCCAGCTCGTCGTGGATGGCGGCCCCGGCGAACGGCCGCTTGCCCGCGATGCCCTCCTGGATCATGTCGCCGAGGTAGGGCGCGGTGTGCGCCCGCCAGCCCGGCACGGCGTTGTCGCTCGCGATGAGGTCGATCGTCGACCGCTCGTAGTCCGCCTGCCTGGTGGCTGCGGAGCGCAACCGTTCGCGCCACTCGTCCAGGTCGCTCACGCGCGTGCCCCCGGCTCGACGTTGACCAGCCGCCGCTTGCCGGACACGAACGTCGGGAACTCGTCGACCTCCACGACCTCGACGCGCATTCGCTGGTGCCGGAACAGCTTCGGCATCCCGTCGGTGAACTCCCGGACCCGCGGGTTGTCGCTGCCCCGCGCCGGGTCGATCAGCCGCACGAGCACCGTCACCAGATCGGGCGCGGTCTGCACGATCTGGTACTGCTGCACGTTCGAGTCGACGACGACGAGCGTGCTGTCGCAGAGGCCGAGCACCGCGTCCGACGGGACCGTCCGGTTAGGACCGTCGAGCAACGCCTCGTCCTCACGGCCGCGGAAGGCGTCGATCATGCGGAACGTGGAGCCGCAGCCGCAGCGCGCGCCCGTGGTGTCCAGGCGGACCACGTCCCCCTGGTCGTAGCGGATGAACGGCATGAGGAAGTTGCCCAGCGAGGTGCTCACCAGCGGGCCGAAACCCTGGTCGTCGGGTCGCGCGACCTCGACGTAGGAGTTGTCCTCCACGAGGTGGTAGCGGCGCTGCGGGCACTCGTAGGCGATGAGGGTCATCTCCTCCGAGGAGTACTCGTCGAGCACCGGCACGCCGAACACCTCGGAGTAGTGCCTGCGCTCCTGCACGGTGCTGCGCTCGGAGTTCGTGCTGATCAGCTCGACGCCGAACCGGTCGAGCGCCACGCCTTCGGCCGCCAGCCGTTGCAGGTAGCTCGGGAACGACAGCACGACCCGCGGGCGCACCTCGGACAGGTGTCGCAGCACCAGGTCCGTGGGCGTGTCCTGGGAGATGGTCAGGAACGGGTAGGAGCCCGCGAGGGAGCTGAACCGCTCGGCGGCGAAGTAGATGCTGTAGCGCCAGTCCTCCGGCCGCATCTCGGAGCCCAGCAGCAGTTCGCAGTGCCGCAGGTTGACCATCACGCGGAAGTCGACGCTGGCGTTGTCCTGGTACACCGTCATGTTCAGCCCACTGGACCCGGACGTGCGCGCCGTGTGCAGCGTGCGGATGCCCTCGTGCTCGGCTCGCAGCCGGTCACCGACACCCGCGTCGACGAGGGTCTTCTTCGACACCGTCGGCAACTGCTCGAAGTCCGCCATGGTCACGACCGCGCCCGGCTCGAACCCCGCGGCGCGGTAAAGGTCGCGGTAGAACGGCACGGTGGCGTACGCGCTGTCGACGAGCGCGCGCAGCCGTTCCAGCCGCCAGTCGGCGAGCTGCTCGGGATCGGCGCGCACCCGGCTCCTCAACCGATCCCGGTCGCGTTCCCAGCGGCGCAGGAGCCGCAGTTGCGCCTGCGGCGTCTCCCTGACCGCGCGGTCGTTTCGCCGCAGGTAGGGGCCGATGCGGGCGTTGGTCGTCGCCTCGGCCTCGACGTCTCGGACCACCGCGTGGTCGAACGCTCGCGGCGAACTGGACAGCGTCATCGGTCCCTCCGGTTCAGGGGCACGGCGAAGAGCGGTGGCGACTCGAAAGGAGCGCCTGCTCGGTCACATGGATTCGGTCGGCGTCATCGACCGGAAGCGATACTGCCACAAGAACTTACGACGAAATCGGGAATAAAACGGCTCTACATCGAAAGTCGTAGGGCGTGAGCGGTGCCGAAAGGCTGGTGGATTCCCCTGATCGGAGGAGCTTCGGGAGCGGGGGTTCGGAAAGTTCGCCACCGCGATAAGCGTGCCGTCGAAGACTGGTCAATCGGCCGTTCTGGTGATCTTTTTATCAACGGCGTTCGGTGTTGCGGGAGTGAATATCTGCTATTGCGAATTCGCTCATTCCACCCTGTGGGAAGTGCGGTTACCGGTCGGTGATACCCGGAACGATCGGTCCGCGTCGTGGAATCGGTATTGGCGGGCTCCGGAGGCGCGGGGATGGGTTCGACTTGCCGAAAGTGCGCCTTTACCCGCCGGGGGATGGAAATGTCCGATGACCGAGCAATTGTGTTGTTCACCGAATTCGCCGGCCTGGTTTGCGAATTCGCGCAGCGGAACGCGATCGCCTCGGAGGAGTACGACTCGACGGTGGAATTCGTCGTCAGCTTCGGCAAGGCCGGGGAGTGGCCGTTGTTCCTCGACGCGTTCTTCGAGTCGACGATCGACACCCCTCAGTGGTCCGTTCGCACCTCGGCGGGGTAGCTCGCGAGGAAGGCGAACGACTCCGCGGACCGCGACCCCGGCTCGGCCACGTAGACGAACATGTCGAGGCCGGGGTCGGCGGCGATCGCCACCCGCTCGTAGCGCAGGGTCAGTTCGCCCACGAGCGGGTGGTCGAAGGTCTTCTCCGCGTTGGTGTGCAGGCGCACGTTGTGAGTCGCCCACAGCGTGGCGAACTCCGCCGACTTGGTGGACAGCTCGCCGACGAGGTCGTGGAGGGCGCGGTCGAACGGGTCCCGCCCCGCCTGGGCGCGCAGGGCCGCGACGCACTCCTTCGCGGTCCGGTTCCAGTCGGCGAAGAAGCCCTGGGCGCGCGGGTCGAGGTAGGTGAAGCGGGCCATGTTCGCCCGGCCGTGCGCGTCGAACATCGGCGCGTAGAGCGCCCGCCCGAGGTGGTTGGCGGCGAGGACGTCCTGGCAGCTGTCCACGACGAACGCCGCCGCGCCGGTCATCGCGTCGACCATCCACTCCACGCTGGGGCGCACGCTCCGCTTGGCCGGCGCGCGACGCCTGCCGGAGACGCGGTCCCGTGACGCGCGCGCCAGGTCGAAGAGGTGCTCCCGCTCGGCCACGTCCAGGCGCAGCGCCCGTGCCACCGCTTCGAGGACGTCCTCCGAGACGCCCGCGAGGTTCCCGCGCTCCATCCGGTTGTAGTAGTCGATGCTGATCCCGGCCAGGGTCGCGATCTCCTCCCGCCGGAGTCCGGGGACCTGCCGGGACCCGTAGGAGACGAGCCCGACGTCCTCCGGGGTGATCTTCGCGCGGCGCGACGTGAGGAAGTCCCGTACCTCGCTCTTGGTGTCCACGCCGACCAGGCTAATCCCGCGGCCGAGGTCGGGGGGTGCCCTGCGAGTACCTGGACAGGCCGGTCCTCCCGCTCGCCCTCACGGCGGTGCTTACCTGGTCCCAGCGGCCGACGACGGTCGCGAATGGACACCGGAGGACGACATGAAGATCATCAGGAGCGGGCTCGACACCATGGGCGGCCCCGGCGACTGGTTCACCGGCAACGTCTACATCGACGTCATCAGCACCCCGTCGGCCACCTCGCGGGTCATGGGCGGTGTCGTCCACTTCGCACCGGGAGCGCGCACGGCGTGGCACACCCACCCCGCGGGCCAGACGCTCCTCGTCACCGAGGGCGTGGGGCTCGTCCAGCGCGAGGGCGGGCCCGTCGAGGAGGTGCGGCCGGGCGACCGCGTGTACATCGCGCCGGGCGAGAACCACTGGCACGGCGCCACGGCGAAGGACTTCCACGCGCAGATCGCCTACCAGGAGGCCGACGACGCGGGCGACCACACCACGTGGGGGCGGCACGTCACCGACGACGAGTACGCGGCCTAGTCCCAAGACGACGCGGTGGCCGTTCGGCGCGAGCGGCCACCTTCCCCAGCCCGTCGCGATGTCCCGGAGGAACCAGCATGACCACTCACGCGCAAGGCGAGATCGACCTCGACGCGCTCCTGTCCCATCACACCCGCGACGACGACGCGCCACCGTGGCCGCTGGCGACACGGCCAAGTTAACGATACCTCGTCAGGAGGTGTTCTTATCTCCTGCTAGCAAGCAGGTAAGGTCGGTGGACACGTGGTAACGTTACCACGTGTCCACCGGGAGAAGGGCTCACAGCATGTCGGAAGCGCAGTTCAGGCCGTACGAGACCGATCCGTGCTACGCCCCGGCGACCGGGCGGGTGCGGACCGGGTACCCGGCCGCGGTCGCGAGCGTGCCGTCCGGCAGCGTGGTGCTGGCCGTCGACGGTCCGACCGCCGTGCGCTGGGACGTCGTGGCGGCGGCGCTGTCGGACGCCCTGAGCGCGGCCGGTCGGTCGGTGAAGTTCCTCGACGTCCGAGAGCACTACGCGTCCTGGGAGCTGATCCTCCAGCGCACCGCGTCGCCGGAACTGCCCGACGACCCGCACTTCGCCACCCTCTCCGACGTCGAACTCCCCGCCCTTCTCGACGACCTGCCCCGACCGGAGGTGGTCCCCGGCGGCGTGGTCGTCGTCTACGGGCCCGGTGCGGCCCTCGTCGACCCCGACGTCCTGTGGTACGCGGACCTGCCCAAGCGGTACGCGGAAGCCGCGATCACCGGCGGCGACGGCCGCAACCTGGGTCAGCCGACCGGGACCGGCCCCGGAACGACCCGGCGGCTGTTCTACATCGACTGGCCCGTCCTGGACCGGCACCGCGACGCCATCGCCGACCGGGTCGCGCTGTGGCTCGACACCCAGGACGTGGACGCGCCCGCCTCACTCGACGGCGACGCACTGCGGGCGACGCTGGCCGAGCTGGCCGCCCGACCGTTCCGCACCCGGCCGACGTTCAACACCACGTCCTGGGGCGGGCACTGGGGTCAGGACGCGCTCGGCTTCAACACCCAGGCGGCCAACACGGCTCTCGGCTACGAGCTGATCGCGCCGGAGAGCGGCATCCTCGTCGGGGACGCCGAGACGGCCAAGGTCGAGGTGCCCTTCCAACTCCTCGTCGCCCTGCACCCGGAGGCGGTGCTGGGCGTGGACGTGCACCGCGCGTTCGGCACGTCGTTCCCCATCCGGTTCGACTACCTGGACACGGTCGGCGGCGGGAACCTGTCCGTGCACTGCCACCCCCAGTCCGACTACATGCGGCGGGTGTTCGGCTGGCCGTACACGCAGCACGAGACGTACTACGTGATGGTCAACGGCGAGGACAGCCGGGTGTTCCTCGGGCTGCGCGACGGTGTCGACGTGGAGGCGTTCCGCCGCGACGCGGACGCCGCCGTGCACCACGGCGTCCCGTTCGACATCGAACGCCACGTGCAGAGCTTCCCCGCCGAGGCCCACCAGCTGTTCCTCATCCCCGCCGGGACACCGCACGGCAGTGGGGACGGCAACGTGGTCCTGGAGATCAGCGCGACGCCGTACCTCTACAGCCTGCGCTTCTACGACTGGCTGCGGAAGGACGCGAACGGGGAGCAGCGGCCCGTCCACGTCGGGCACGCCTTCGACAACCTCGCCGTCGAGCGGACCGGGCAGCGCGTCGCCGTCGACCTCGTGCAACGCCCACGCCTCCTGCGCGAGGTCGACGGCGCGACCGAGGACGTCATCGGCTCGCTGCCGGACATGTTCTTCGAGGTGACGCGCCTGGAACTGGGCGTGGGAGCCGTCATCGAGGACACGGCGGGGGACCGGTTCCACATCCTCAACGTCGTCGAGGGCGCGGGCGTGGTCGTCGAGACCGCGGCCGGGCACCGGCACAGCCTCGCGTACGCCGAGACGCTGACGATCCCCGCCGCCGCGGGCGGGTACACCGTGCGTGCCGCGGGCTCCACGCCGGTGCGCGTCGTGAAGGCCTTCGTGAAGTGACCGCGCCCGTCGCGGTCCTGGAGATCGGCGGCACGCACGTGACCGCCGCCCTCGTCCACCACCGTGTCCTACCGGGACGCACGCGCGCGTCGCTGGCCGGGGACGCGTCGGCCGACGCGATCATCGACGCGATCGTGACCGCCGCCCGCGGTCTCGGGCCAGCCCCACGGTGGGCGGTCGCCGTCCCCGGTCCGTTCGACTACGCGACCGGCACCGCGCTGTTCCACGGCGTCGGCAAGTTCGACGCGCTGCACGGCGTGAACCTGCGGGAGGTCCTGCTGGGGTCGCTCGACGGGGCGGAGTCCGTGGTCTTCCTCAACGACGCCAACGCCTTCCTGCTCGGCGAGGTGTGGGCGGGCGCGGCGGCGGGACACCGGCGGGCGGTCGCGATCACGCTCGGGACCGGCGTCGGCTCGGCGTTCGCGGACAACGGGAGTGTCGTCGAGGACGGCCCAGGCGTTCCTCCCGAGGGCCGGGCCGACCTGCTGACCTTCAACGGGCGGCCGCTCGAGGAGACCGTGTCCCGCCGGGCGATCCGCGCGGCCTACGAACGGGCGACCGGCGTGCCCGCGCCGGACGTGCACGACATCGCCGACCGGGCCCGTGCCGGTGACCAGGCCGCCACCGAGGTCCTGCACCGGGCCTTTCACGCGCTCGGCGCGACCCTTGCACCGTGGGTGGCGGCGTTCGAGGCGACGGTGCTCGTGGTCGGCGGCTCCATGGCCGGTTCCTGGGACCTGGTCGCCGGACCGCTGCGGGAGGGCGTCGCCGTCGACTCGCTCGCCATCACCCCCGCCGCGCACCCGGAGGACGCCGCGCTGCTCGGCGCCGCCCACCTCGATCATGGGATACTCACCGCCCGAACCCGCCGGTAGGACCGAGAGGTGAACCGCCCGATGTCACCTCGGACACCCGACCAGCAGGCGACGATGCGCGACGTCGCCGAGCGCGCCGGTGTCAGTCCGATGACCGTGTCCCGCGTGCTGCGCGACGACCCGCGGGTCGCGCCGGACAACCGCGCCAAGGTCCTCGCCGCCGTCGAACACCTCGGCTACCAGCGCAACGAGGCCGCGCGGAGCCTGCGCGTGGGGAGCAGCAGGCTGCTCGGACTGGTCGTCACCAACCTCGCCAACCCCTTCTACTCCCACCTCGCGCTCGGCGCGGAGTCGCTGGCCGCCGACCGCGGCATGACCGTGGTCCTCGGCAACACCGCCGAAGCCGTCCAGCGGGAGCGGGAACTGGTCGGCGACCTCGTCTCCCGCCGGGTCAGCGGCATGATCGTGGTCCCGGCGGGCGGCGACCACGCCCACCTGCGGCCCGAGCGGGTCCACGGCATCCCGGTCGTGCTCGCGGCCCGCCCGCCGTCGGGAGCCGACCTCGACTGCGTGCTCGTGGACGACTTCGGCGGCGCGCTGGCCGCGACCACCCGCCTCACCGCGCGCGGCCACCGCCGCGTCGGGTTCCTCGGCCTGCCCCCGAACGTGTGGACCAGCGCCGAGCGGTTCCGCGGGTTCAGCGCCGGGTTGGCCGAGGCGGGCCTGTCCGTGGACGAGCGGCACGTCCGGCTGAACCTGGACGGCACGGCGGCCGCCGAGCGGGCCACCGGTGAACTGCTCGACCTCGCCGACCCCCCGACCGCGCTGTTCACCGCGAACAGCCGCCTCACCATCGGGGCGATCCGCGCGATCACACGCGCACGCACCACGACCGCACTGGCCGGGTTCGACGACTTCGACCTCGCCGACGTGCTGGGCCTGCCGCTGACGATCGTGGCGTACGACCCGCAGCAGCTCGGACGTGAGGCCGCGACCCTGCTGCTGGACCGGATGGCGCACGGCTCGGACGCCGCGCCCCGGCGGGTGGTCCTGCCCACCAGGATCGTGGAGTACGGCACCCGGAACTGAGTGGCGTGTTCGGTCGCAGTCGTTGGAGAGGAGTGCTCGACACCATGGCAGAGGTCCCGGCCACGTCGCCGTTCTCGCCGCTGGAGTCCACAGTGGACCTGCCGGAGCGGGAGCGCCGCACCATCGAGTGGTGGCGCGCCAACGGCGTGTTCGAGCGCAGCCTGGAGCAGACCGCCGGTGGTCCGCGTTGGGTGTTCTACGAGGGCCCGCCGACCGCCAACGGCTCGCCCGGCACCCACCACGTCGAGGCCCGCGTCTTCAAGGACGTCTTCCCCCGCTTCAAGACCATGAAGGGCTACTCGGTGCCGCGGCGCGCGGGCTGGGACTGCCACGGCCTGCCGGTGGAACTGGCGGTGGAGCGGGAACTGGGGATCAACGGGAAGCCGGACATCGAGAAGGTCGGCGTCGCGGAGTTCAACGCGCGGTGCCGCGAGTCCGTGCAGCGGTACGTCGGCGAGTTCGAGGACCTGACCGAGCGCATGGGCTACTGGATCGACCTGCGGAACCCGTACCGCACGATGTCGCCGGAGTACATCGACAGCGTGTGGTGGGCGCTGAAGAAGATCCACGACGACGGCAAGCTGTCCGAGGACTACCGCGTCGCCCCCTACTGCACGCGGTGCGGGACGACGCTGTCCGACCACGAGGTCGCCCAGGGCTACGAGACCGTCACCGACCCGTCGGTGACGGTGCGGTTCCCGCTGCTGGAACCGTTCGCGGGCCACGAGGGTGTCGAGTTGCTCGTGTGGACGACCACGCCGTGGACCCTGGTGGCCAACACCGCCGTCGCCGTGCACCCCGACGTGGCCTACGTGGTGGCGCGCACCGAACGCGGGACGTTCGTGGTCGCCGAGCCACTGCTCACGGCAGTGCTGGGCGAGGACGCCGAAGTGCTCGCGACCGTGACCGGCACCGATCTGCGGGGCCTGAGCTACCGGCGGCCGTTCGACCTGGTGGACATCCCGGACGCGCACGTGGTGGTGCTCGCCGACTACGTCACCACCACCGACGGCACCGGCCTGGTGCACCAGGCCCCGGCGTTCGGCGCGGACGACCTCGCGGTGTGCAGGGCCAACGGGCTGCCCGTGGTCAACCCGATCGGTCCGAACGGGCGCTTCCACGACGACGTGCCGCTGGTCGGCGGGCTGTTCTTCAAGGACGCCGACAAGCCCCTGATCGTGGACCTCAAGCACCGGGACCTGCTGTTCCGCTCGCAGCGGTTCGAGCACTCCTACCCGCACTGCTGGCGCTGCCACACGCCGTTGATGCACTACGCGCAGCTGTCCTGGTACATCCGCACCACCACGATCAAGGACGCTTTGGCGCGGGAGAACCAGGCCACCACCTGGTACCCGGAGCACATCAAGAACGGCCGCTACGGCGACTGGCTGGACAACAACGTCGACTGGGCGCTCTCGCGCAGCCGTTACTGGGGCACGCCGCTCCCGTTGTGGCGCTGCGGGAACGCGCACGTCACCGCCATCGGGTCCCGCGCCGAGTTGGGAGTCTTGGCGGGGACCGATCTGTCCACACTGGACCCGCACCGGCCGTTCATCGACGAGATCACCTTCGCCTGCCCCGAGTGCGGCGAGTCGTCGACCAGGGTGCCCGAGGTGATCGACGCGTGGTTCGACTCCGGCTCCATGCCGTTCGCGGGCCTCGGCTACCCGCACCTGCCCGGCAGCGTGGAGGAGTTCGAGCGCAGCTACCCGGCGCAGTACATCGCCGAGGCGATCGACCAGACCAGGGGCTGGTTCTACACGCTCATGGCCGTGGGAACCCTGGTCTTCGACAAGTCCTCGTACGAGAACGTGGTGTGCCTCGGGCACATCATGGCCGAGGACGGCCGCAAGATGTCCAAGCACCTCGGCAACATCCTGGAGCCGATCCCGCTGATGGACGCCCACGGCGCTGACGCGCTGCGGTGGTTCATGGCGTGCTCCGGCTCGCCGTGGTCACCGCGCCGGGTCGGTCCCGGCCCGCTGGACGAGATCACCCGCAAGATCCTCATGACCTACTGGAACACCGCGTCCTTCTTCAGCCTGTACGCCGGTCATGCCGAGTGGGCTCCCACGACCGCGTCCCCGGTGGCTGAGCGGCCGGTCCTCGACCGGTGGGTGCTGGCGAAGGCGCACGAGCTGGCGCGGGTCGTGGACGACCGGCTGGAGGACTACGACACGGCCGGTGCGGGCCGGGCGCTCGCCGAGTTCGTCGACGACCTGTCCAACTGGTACGTGCGCCGGTCCCGCCAGCGGTTCTGGGACGGCGAGCAGGACGCGCTGACCACGTTGTACGACTGCCTGGACGTCCTGACCCGGCTGCTCGCGCCGTTCGTCCCGTTCATCACCGAGGAGGTCTGGCAGCAGGTCGTCCGCCCCGGCGACCCGACCGCGGCCGACTCGGTGCACCTGGCGAGCTGGCCCGCTCCCGACCCGAGCCTGCTCGACCCGGTGCTGACCGCGCAGGTCCGCACCGCCCGCACCCTGACCGAGGCCGGACGTGCCGCCCGGAAAGCCAGCGACGTGCGGGTCCGCCAGCCCCTCAGCCGCGCGCTGATCGGGCTGCCCGAGGGCGGCGAGATCCCACGGGCGCTGCTCGACGACGTGGCCGCGGAACTCAACGTCAAACGCCTGGAACCGCTGTCCTCCGCGGGCGAGGTCGTCGACGTGACCGTGAAGCCCAACTTCCGGGCGCTGGGCAGGCGGTTCGGCAAGCGGACGCAGCAGGTGGCGACCGCGGTCCTGGCCGCTGACGCACAGGCGTTGGTCGAGCGGTTGCGGGTCGACGGCGAAGCCGAGATCACCTTCGACGGCGCACCGCTGACCATGACCGCCGACGACGTGGTCGTGAACGAGGTGCCGCGCAGCGGGTGGGTCGTGGAGACCCAGCGCGGCGTGACCATCGCGCTGGACACGAAGATCACGCCCGAGCTGGCGGCGGAGGGCATCGCCCGTGACGTGGTGCGGGTCGTCCAGCAGGCCCGCCGGGCCGCGGGCTTGAGCGTCGCCGACCGCGTCACGCTGACGATCGGTGCCCCGGAGGACGTCCTGGCGGCGGTGCGCGTCCACCGGGCGTTCCTGGAGGGGGAGACCTTGTCCGAGGTCGTGGGCCTGGTCGACCGGGTCGAACCCGGCTTCGCGGGCACGGTCGGCGACGGCGTCCCGATCACGGCGGCCGTGGCCAAGCGCTGAGGTCGGTGCCCTGAACCACCCCAGGGCACCGACCCGCTACGCCGTGCGCGGGAAGTCCTTGCGCTTGATCTTGGCCCGACGGCCGTCCGGGTGGTGGAAGACGATGCCCTCGGCGAGGTGGCCGGGGGAGAAGCGGCTGTCCAGGGTGGCCAGGAAGTCCTGGAGCCCGTGGTAGCTGCGGGGCACCTCGGGCAGGGTCGGCGCCTCGCGGTTGAACGGGACGCACCGGTGCTCCTCCAGGCCCAGGGGGTTGCCCTGGACGCGGGGGCCGAGCGCCTCGCACGGGTGCTCGCCGTCCGGCCAGCCGGACACGTCGGTGTTGCCCGCCGCCGCGAGGATCCACTTGTCCTCGGCGGACTCGGCGTCGGTGTCGACGTACCAGCCGTCCACGATGCCCTGCTGCTTCTGCGCCTTGCTCGGGTTGCGCCGCTTCTCGACGCGGACCAGGTGGCCCGAGCGCACGGTCAGCCGGGTGTTGGTGCCGTCGAGCTTCTCCGTCCCCACGCCAGCGCCGTCGAACACCCACGCGCACTCGGCGCGCGGTCGGTCGACGACGTGGAAGCGCTCGTCGCGTTCGAAGAGCGTGGGGATCTTCTCCATGACCTGTTTCCCTTTCACGACGTGCCCGATGAGTTCCTCGTGGGTGATGGCGCCGCTGACCAGCCCGCCCGCCAGCGCGCGGACCAGGTCCGCGACCGCGACGTCGGCCTCGACGGCCACGTGCTTGAGCGCCTTCTTCTCCTCCGGGGAGATCCAGGCGACCAGCCGCGACCACCCCTCGGGAGGGGTCCACCGCGCCAGGGCCGACGGGTCCTTGCGGGGCCTGCCCCGTCCGCGTGCTCCATCCACGGGGAGGACGGTAGCCGTCGCTCGCGACTTGTGTCAATTGGCATAACAGAAAATAAAAGCCAGGTCAGAGCCTGCGAACTTCCCGGAGGACGCGGGCGAACACGCCGGACCCGGTGAGCACCGACGAGCCGTTCCGGTCGCCCATGGTCGGGGCGTTGTGCACCTTGCGGCTGGAGATGAACCGCGGTTGGCCCGCCGAGTCGAGGCCGAGGTAGAGGCCGGAGTGGTCGAGCAGCGGACCGTCCTCGGGGTCCAGGTCGAACAGCAGCACGTCGCCCGGCAGCAGCGTGGCGAGCTGCGCGGTGGACGGCGCGGTGCCCGTATCGGGGACGACCACCGTGCCGGGGCCCGCGGTCGCGAAGTCCGACACCGTGCGGGGCAGCACGCCCGGCCCCGGCGTCCGACCGACCGGGTAGCCCGACCGGTACCCGAACACCATCCGCAGGAACCCGCTGCAATCCAGGGAATCCTGGTGCAGCGGGTCGGGTTCCTGCGTGACGCCGTCGTCGTAGGTCCACGGCACGCCGAGGTAGTCGACGAAGTCGGAGCCGGTGATCCGCTCGCCCGCGACGACCGGCCCGAAGAACGCCCGGCCCGCGTAGCGGATCCCGTTGGCGTTGACCAGGTCCGGGGTGTCGCGGCGGTACTGCATCGCGATGTCCAGCACGTCGGGGCCGCGGTCGGGGGCGCTGCCCGCCAGCGTGTTCGCGAGCCACGCCCGGAGGTCGCCGTCGGTCTCGCCGCCCGCGTGCCACGGCCGCGGCGCGAGCAGGACCCGGTCACGGGTCGTCACGGTGGCGGTGGTCGCTGCGGGTTCGTCGAACGTCCTGGTGGGACCGCGAAAGACCGCGGTCCGAGCGCCGTCGGTCAGTGTCGCGACCGTGGCCCCGGCCGCGTCCACGACGAGCGTTCGTGCCGGGCCCTCCGCCCGCTCGTAGTGGTACACGGCGGTGGCGTGCGCCGGCAGTCCGAAGAGGACGGTGAACGCCGCGATCGCCAGTGGCAGCAGGGGTTTCATGGCTCAGTTCTCCAGGCCGTGGAAGACGGCGTTCGCCGGGGTGTCGCCGGGGTTGCGGACGTGGTCGTAGGGACCCCACTCGCCGTCGGCCGGACGCCACTCGACGAACTCCAGGTCGTCGAGATCGGCGGCCCCGGCACCGGCGTACAGCAGCGCCATGTTCGCGTCGGCGTCCAGGTCGGCGGGGGAGAGGTCGAAGGAGACCTCGTGCCAGCCGCCGTCGGCGGGCACCGCGATCGTGCGGTCGACGGTGCGCAGGAGCCGGGAGTCCGGGTCTTCGGTGGGATCGCTGTCGTCGAAGCGGTAGGACGCGACCCGCAGCACCGGCGCTGCTCCCGGCGACACCCGGACCTTGGCTCGCACGCTGTAGCCGGGCGACCGGTGCAGGGTGACGCGCGCGACCGGGTGCGTCAGCTCGTCGCTCAACCGCAGGTGACCGGTCTCGCCGAGAGTGCCGCCGCCGACGACGTTCGGGACGGCGCTCGCGGGCCAGTGCGTCGCCCCGCTCGCGACGCCGTCGGCGGTGTCGTCGTCGAAGTGCCCCCAGCCGAACAGGTCTCGGCCGACCAGCAGGCCCGGCGGCCCGTCGGGGGCCGGGCGCACCAGCCCGTCGAACGGGATCCGCGCGTCGCCGTGCGCCGGGACGGTGACCGGCACCAGGCGTTCCGGCGGCGCGTCGGCGCTGATCCGCGCTGTGCCGTGCTCGAACCGGAAGTGGGCCGGGCGCGAGTCCGCGTCCCGCGTCAGCGGCGTCGTCACGACGCTCCGGTCGCTCGCCCGCTGCGTCTGCGCGTCGAGCAGGCTCGCGGCCCACACGCCGTTCACCGTGCGCCGGGCGGCGGTGCCGGTGGAGACCGCGGGCCGGTAGCCGTCGATCTCCACCGGCACGAGCCGCGCCTCGACGAGCCGGGTGCCCTCCCACACCGTGCGCAGGAAGGCGCTGGAGAAGGTCGCGAGGAAGTCCTGGTCGAAGACGAGGTTCCCCGTGCTGTAGGCGATCAGGTGGCCCTTGTACCACTCCAGGCCCTGGAGGACGTGCGGGTGGTGACCGATGACGATGTCCGCGCCCGCGTCGATCGCGGCGCGCGCCATCTCCCGCGTCGACTTCGCGGAGGCGGTCTGGAACTGGAACCCGGAGTGCAGCTGCACGACGGTGAGCCCGCGTTTGGCGGCGGCGATCTCGGCCGGTGACGTCGTCGGGTTCCACGGAGCCGCGCCGCTGTGCCCGCGGCCCGCCACCCAGTCCTGGAGTTCGGGGTAGACCCGCGTGAGCGAGGTCCACACCGGGCCCGCGTCGGTGAGGGTCGGTTCGAGCTTCTGGAACAACCGCCACGCGTCGCCGATCGTCCGGGCGGCGTCGGGCACCAGCGGGTCGAAGCCCCAGTGCCGGGCGGTGTCGTCGTGGGGGTGGCTGTTGTTGACGAAGCTGCCGTCCACGCTGGTGTAGGCCAACATCGTGACCTCGTTGCCGCGGATCCGGGTGTGGAAGGCGGGCTGCGGTCGGTCGCTGTCGGCGAGCCCGACGATCGGGAAGCCCGCCGCGGTCAACGCCCTCGTCGTGTCGGCCAGCCCGGCGTCCTGGAAGTCGCGCGTGTGGTTGTTGGCCAGCGACGGCACGTCGACGCCCAACCGCTTCAGGCCCTCGGTCGCGGCGGGCGGCGACTGGAGGATGAAGCGCTTCCCCGGATACGCCGTCTCCGGGGGAGCGGCGCTGAGGACGGTTTCGAGGTTGACCGTGCGCAGGTCGCCCAGCCGGAACGCGGGCGCGACGGCGTCGACGACGTGGTCCGCGCCGCGCGCCGCGTCGTCGCGGGGGACCAGCGCGGGGGCGTCCTGGTAGCGGCGGCCGAACATGACGTCCCCTGCGGAGTGCAGGACGAAGCGCTTCCCGCCGTGGTCGGACAGCAGTCGCACGGGCACGGTCCGGCCGACGTCCTCCAGCCCGAGCGGCACCGGTTCGGCGAGGAAGCCGGGCGCGGAGACGACCGCGAGGGCGGGTCCGGAGCCCAGCGGCACGCGGACGGGGCCGACGCCGTGGAGGGTGGTGCCGCCGGTGGTCACGGTGGCCGCGATCGGCGCGCCGCTCTCGTCGGTGACCGTCACCGAGGCGGTCGGCGCGGTGTCGGCGGCGGGCTGGGGGGAGCCGTCGAAACCGGTCCACAGCACCGCTGCCGAGAGGGAGACGGCCAGTGCGAGCCCGCCGAGTGCCTTCGTGTTCCCCACCGCTGCGCTCCACCCGGTCGGACCTGTCGACGGACGATTCCAGTGCGCTGCGGCGGCGAGCACTGCCCTTCCGTTGTAACCCATCCGCGAGGACGGTGTCCAGCAGTTCGTTAGGAATCTTTACGAACGCCGCCGGTCTCCTGGAATAAGTAAGTAAAGTTTCCTAACGTATTGACCCGATCGCGGACCGTGTGCGACTCTCGAACCACTCGCCGCCAGCGAAGCGCCCGATCTCATCGAGCGAGGGGATCATGAGAAAAACCCTGTGACCAGTGGCTTCGGCCTCTGTGGCGGCGGTCGATCGCACATCGCGAGCCCGGCGACGGGCTCAGGTCCGAGCAGACCACACGACCCGCGACACCCCCTGTCGGGCGGCTGCACCGCGCCCTGACGGCGCTGCCGAGCGCCCACGCACGGCAGACGCCGGAGAGAGAACCCCTGCCGCAGTTGCGGCTTGTCGAAATCCGTCGCAACCGCCTCTCCCGAAAGGTTCCGAATGTCACGCAAGCAGTCATGGCGGACGTGTGCCCTGGGCATCACGGCCACCGCGGCACTCGTCGCGGTGGCCCTCCCGCTGACGAGCCAGGTCGCAACGGCCGCGCCCGGATCGGGCGCACTCACCACTGTGGACACCTCGGCTGGCAACCGGCGCGCGCCGGTCGCGGGCCTGTACGACTGGAGCAAGGCCGGGTACCGCGGCGGCGCCGACCTGCCCGGTGCGGGCAGCATCAACACCAGCGCGACCTGCAACATCACCCCGGACAAGCTCAAGACCACGTACAAGGTGACGCCCAACGACAACGTCGACGACACCACCGGCCTCCAGGCCGCGATCGATGCGATCGGCAAGTCGTGCTCGCCGTCGGCGAACTACGACAAGCTGAGCCTGATCACGTTGCCCGCGGGCACCCTGAACGTGTCGCGCGAGCTGCACGCCGACGCGGACTACCTGATCATCCGCGGCGCGGGCATGACCTCCACCAAGATCGTGTACCGGCCGGACGCGAACACCAAGTACGACGCCATCACCGAGGACGGCTCGGACTGGGACGAGGACGGCATGACCTCGGGCGCGGGCAAGGGCGGCTGGCTGTGGCCGGGCCGCGGCCTGTTCCGGGTCCAGTCGCGCGGCGTGGACCCGAGCTACGCCAGCGACTACGCGGCGGCTCCCGCCAACCGCAAGGACATCTTCGAGGGCACGGTGAACGTGCACTGGAAGGCGGGCGTGAAGCTGCGCGACAAGCCCAACGACAAGGGTTTCGCGGCGCGCACCGGTGACACCGTGGTGTACCTGGCGTCCAGCGGCTCCCTGACCAACCTCAAGGTCGGCGGGTACGTCAACATCCGCGCGGCGAACTCCACGAAGTTCTACGAGCAGCAGAAGGCGACCGGGACCGAGTTCCCGCTGCTGAACATGCACATGCGGCAGCAGATCTTCACGATCAAGGCGGTCAACACCTCGCAGCGCACCATCACGGTGGACAAGCCGCTGGAGTACGACGTCCCGGTGACGTCCGTTTCGGACGGTTCCAAGGCCATCGACGGCGCGACCTACGACTCCAAGGCCGCCCCGCTCGTCGACCCGGTGCTCGGCGTCGGCTTCGAGAACTTCGCCATCACCCAGGACGAGCCGGGCCTCGACCGCAACCAGGCCGTGCACAACTACGGCAACATGGACCCCGCGGGCGAGATGCACGGCATCGTGTTCAAGTGGGCGGTCAACGCGTTCGTCCGCGGCGTCAAAACCGAGATGACCGGGTCGCACCCGTTCGTCACCGAGGAGGCGAAGAACCTCCAGTTCGTCAACAACGAGCTGGACGGCTCGTGGAACAAGGGCAAGGGCGGCAACGGCTACTTCCGCGGCTCCCGCGTGTGGGACTCCCTGTACGTCGGCAACACCTCCCGCAACCTGCGCCACTTCACGTTCCAGTGGTCCGCGTCGGGCAACGTCGCGATCGGCAACGACTTCGACTCCGACATCAACCTGCACGGCGGCTGGGAGCGCAACAACCTGATCGAGCTGAACACCAGCAAGGTCCCGTACGAGCACCGGTCCGCCAACTGCCTCTCCAACTGCGGTGAGGAGGGCGGCGGCGGCCCCGACGACTCGAACTGGTTCCCGATCTGGTGGGGCGCGGGCAAGAAGGCCGTCAAGTGGTCCGGCGCGTCCGGTCCCCGCAACGTCTTCTTCAACAACACCATGACCAAGCAGACCGCACCCGGCGGCGCGTACGGCGACTACTACGCCGACCACCAGCGGATCTACCAGTTCGGCTGGAACGGCACCGGCTACCAGCACCTGGACGTCGGCGGCACGCCCATCACCGACTGGGCGAAGAACGAGCAGAAGGACTTCACCAACGGCCACGGCGTGGACGCGACCAAGACCGACACGGCGAAGTCGCTGTTCCTCAAGACCGTGCCCGGTGCCCGCTCGGCGGTGTCCGCCGAGACGGTGAACTTCGCCAACCAGGCGGCCGCCGCTCCGGCCGCGACCGTCGACGTCTCGACCGCGGCGCAGCTCAAGACCGCACTCGCCAACGCGGCTCCCGGCCAGACGATCAAGCTGGCGGCGGGCACCTACCGCGGCTCGTTCGTCGCGCAGAAGGCGGGGACGGCCTCCAGCCCGATCACCCTGACCGGCCCGGCGGGCGCGGTCCTGATCAACGACGGCCCGTCGGGCGACGCGCCGGACTGCCCGGTCCCGACCGCGGGCTGGGACTCGGGCTACGGCCTGTGGCTGTTCAACGCGCCCTACTGGAACCTCACCGGCTTCACCGTCGCGGAGTCCAAGAAGGGCATCGTCGCCGACAACTCCCACCACACGGTGATCGACGGCGTCCGCGTGCACCACGTGGACGAGGAGGGCGTGCACTTCCGCAAGTCCTCCGCCGACAGCGTCATCCGCAACTCGACCGTCACGGACACCGGCCTGGTCCAGAAGGGCTACGGCGAGGGCGTCTACATCGGGTCGGCCAACTCGAACTGGGAGTGCCACGGCAACAGCGGCGGCAAGGACAAGTCCGACCGCGTCCAGGTCCTGAACAACAAACTGGGCCCGAACGTCACCGCCGAGCTGATCGACATCAAGGAGGGCACCGTCAACGGGGTCGTCCGCGGCAACACCTTCAACGGCACCGGCATCACCGGCCAGAACTCCGGCGACTCGTGGGTGGACGTGAAGGGCAGCGGCTACCTGCTGGAGAACAACACCGGCACGTTCAGCAAGCCGGGCACGTTCGCCAACGGCTACGAGACCCACGCCGCCACCGAGTTCCCCAGCGGTTGCGGCAACACCTGGCGGGCCAACAAGTCCGACCTCGGCAACACCGGCGAGTACGCCATCAAGATCACGACGCTCTCGCAGTGCGCGAAGCAGCCGAACGTCGTCTACGCCTCCAACACGGCGACCGCCGCGAAGAAGGGCGTGACGAACGCTCCCATCACCCCCTGACCATCCCCCGACCCCGGTGAGCCGCTACCCGAACGGGTGGCGGCTCACCGGCGTTTCGGCCGGCGAGGGCTCGTGGTCCCTCCTCAGGTCGCGGGGGAGCGGCGGCGGCGTGGTCGTGCGGCGGGCAGGTTCCCGTGCAGCATGCGCGTCAGCCAGGTCCGGTACCGGTCGTCCGTCCACTCGCGACTCCGGGTCGCCTGCACGAACACCGTGGACGACGTCAGCAGCCAGCACGCGTCGGCGGACTCGGCGAGGTCGACGTCCGGTGCCAGCAGGCCCTTGTCGGCGAGGTGGTCCACGAACGCGGTCACGCCCGTCAGACGTTCGGCGTCGGCCGTCGCGGCGAGGTCGGCGAGGTCCGGGTCGGATTCGGCCAGCACGGTCGTCAGCACGCTGAGCCGCTGGTGGACGCCGAGCACGAAGGCCGCGTACCGGGTGAGCGCCTCGCCCAGGTCGGCAGCGGCCAGCGCGTCGCGGAGTTCGGGGCGGTCCGCCATGCCGGTCGGCTCGTGGTCACCGGCGAGGGTGACGTCGTAGACCGCCTTCATCACCTGCTTCTTGCCGCCGAACACCTTGTAGACCAGTTCGGGTGACACGCCCGCGCGCTGGGCGACGGCCTTGACGGTGGTGGCGCGGTAGCCGTCGCGCAGCACCAGGTGGCGGCAGGCGTCGACCACGGCCGCCCGGTTGCGCTCGGCGGCGGCCTGGCGTCCGCGCGTGTCGTAGGTCCGGCTGCCGTCGGTCACGGGTCGAGTGTAGGGTCATTTTCAGTACAGTGATCCGTACTGAATATGACCTCAGAGGGATGCGCCATGACCGTCCACCGCGTCGCACCGGGCGTCGACCGCCTCGGCGACACCGCCGTGAACTTCTACCTGGTCCACCACCCCGACGGCCTCGTGCTCGTCGACGCCGGACTGCCGGGCCACCTCGGGCAGCTCCAGGCCCATCTCGCCTCCACCGGGCACACGCTGGCCGACGTGAAGGCCGTCCTGCTCACCCACGCGCACCCGGACCACACCGGCCTGGTCACCGCCCTGCACGAGGCGGGCGCCGCGGTGTGGGTCCACGCGCTCGACGCGCCGATCCTCGCCGACGGGCCGCGCAGCGCCCTGCGCCACGCCAAGCCGGAACGGTCGCTGCTGCCCTACCTGCTCCGCCGTCCCTCGGCGCTGGGCACGCCGCTGCACCTGGCCCGGCACGGCGGTTTCACCGCGCCCGCGTTCCCGCACGCGCGGACGTTCCTCGGCGACCGGACCTTCGACGACCTGCCCGGCGGTCCCCGCGCGCTCGCCGTGCCGGGTCACACCCTCGGCAGTGTCGCGTACGCGTTCCCCGATCTCGGCCTGCTGTTCACCGGCGACGCGCTGGTCACCCGCGACAGCACCACCGGCCACCGCGGTCCGGGCACGGTGTGCCGCGGCTTCACCCACGACAGCGCCGCCGCCTTGGCCGCTCTCGACCGCTTGGACGCCTTCCCCGACGCGGTGCTCCTGCCCGGCCACGGCGACCCGCTCACCGGGGACGTCCTCGCCGCCACCGCGGCGGCTCGCAGGCTCGGGGCCACCTGACCCCGGTCAGACCTCGGCGGCCAGCCGGTTGGACCGGGCGATCAGCTCCCGCAACGTGTCCGCGTCGGCCTGGTCGACCCGCTTGAGGTAGAGGCAGCTCTTGCCGAGCTTGTGCTTCCCGAGGTGGGGCAGCAGGTCCGCGTACTCGTCCAGGCCGCCGGTCAGGTACAGCACGGTCTCGGCCTTGCGCGGGGAGAAGCCGACCGCCACGGTGTCGCCCTCGCGGCCGGAGGGGTAGCGGTAGTGCCGGGAGCCGAAGCCGATGATCGCGCTGCCCCACAGCACGGCGGGGTGCCCGGTGACCTCCGCCATGAGGTCGACGAGCAGCCGGGCGTCCGATCGCCGTTGGTCGTCGACCACCGCGTCGACGAACGCGGTCACGTCGCCGTCGGTCGCCGTCGTCTTGTTCTCGTTCGCCATGGCCATTCACCTCGCCGTAACCGTTCCAGCACCCGGAAGTCGACCTCGCGACAACTGTGCCGGCTCGATCCGGTGGCCGGGGCGGCGGGGGTGCGTTGTCCTGTGTGGACACTCCGGCGGAAGTGTTTAAACCGTTTGTGGAAACCGGGTCGAAAGGAATAGACCACTCTGACCCAAGGCGACGTTCGCCGGTCCCGGACCCGCCACGGATGGTGCATCCGAAGCCCGAACGGCCGGTCGGCCGAGTCGGCACTCGCACAGAGCAACCGGCCCGGCGGCCGTTCGGGTGGTTCGGAAATTGGTCGTCACAGTCCGTCCGGGTTGTCGTAACGTGAGTCACACTTCACTTACCTACCAAAGGAATCGGACAGCACTTGGCGGAGGCGCACTTGCGCGGGTAGCGGGACTGGCTTCATCAGTCCTTTCGAGACAGTGGGGATGGCCACCTGATGCGAACCGATCTGATCGACCAGAACTTCGACGGCCGCCTGGCCCAGTTGCACGAACTGGTGGAAGGCGCCCACAGCCTCTCGGTGGCGTTGGCGTGGTGGACCGGAGGGGAGTCCCCGACCATGCACGTGCTGGGCTCCCGCAGGCACGTCCTGACCGGGCGGGAGTACATCGACCTGCGAGGGCACTCGCACACCACCGGGCTGTTACGCACGGGCATGCTCAGCAGCTCGCGCGGCGGCCGAACCCTCGCCCTGACGAAGGCCCTGATCATCCCGGACCGGATCCCCAGGCCGGTGCGGGTGGAGTGCGGCATCCCGCACCCCGACAACCCGGAGGTCACGCACTCCACCCGCGTCCCGCTCGGCGTGGCGCTGGCGGAGTTCTGCGGGTCGAGGTTCCGGCGGGCGGACCAGACCGTGCGGTCCATCGTGTTCCACGAGGACGAGTCCGGCGAGCGGTTGTCGTTGCAGTGCACCGCGACGCTCCTGCTCGACGACGAGCCGGTCGGCCTGGTCACCGAGCGGTTGACCCGCCTGGTGGTGGAGGAGTTCTCGCCTCCCGGCGAGGTGGCGGGCTACCTGCGCGGGCAGGACGGGACGGCGGACGCCCGGCAGCGCTGGTGGTCGGTGCGGCCGCTGCGGCGGCCGCGGCCCGCCCCCGCTCGGCGCCGGTCGGTCGGGTAGCGGCGGTCAGGCCGGTTC
>NZ_JBHYHC010000027.1:0-52522 GCF_042738955.1 Umezawaea sp. NPDC059074 | reverse complement strand
CGGGGCAGCGTGAACGCGACGGTGGCTCCACCACCGGGCGTGGCGTGCAGGCGCACCTCGCCGCCGTGCCGTTCGACGATGCGGTTCACGATCGCCAGCCCGGCTCCGTGACCGCCGCCGTGCTGGTCCCGCTTGTGCAGCCTGCGGAACAGCCTCAGCACCTCGGTGCGGTGCTCGGGCGGGACGCCGATGCCGTTGTCCCGCACCCGCACCTCGTCCTCGCCGACGAGGGCGACCGACACCGTGCGCGGCCGTTCCTCGCGGGCGTACTTCGCGGCGTTCACCAGCAGGTTCACCAGCACCTCGGACAACCGGTCCGGATCGGCCCAGACCGGTTGTCCGGCCGGGGGCAGCTCGACCTCGACCTCGTGCTCCGCCAACCGCGGACCGGCGACCTCCAGCGCGGCCTCGACGGCGTCGCGCAGGTCGACGTCGGTGCGGCGCAACGCGCCGTCGCCCAGCTGGGCGAAGTGCAGCAGGGAGTTGATCAGCTCGTCCATCCGCTGGGCCAGGCGCTGCACGGTGTCCAGCCTGCGGACCGTCGTGGCGTCCAGGTCCTCGGCGTCCTCGCGGATGAACGCCGTCGAGTTGAAGATGCCGCGCAGGGGCTCCTTGAGCTCGTGCGCCGCCACGTGCGCGTACGTGCTCAGGTCGTCGTTCGCGCGGCGCAGCTCGTCGCTCAACGTCGTGAGACGGGCGTTGTGCCGCACCACCATCGTGGTGATCGCCCGGCCGAACTCCCCGGCGACGGCCTCGTCCGACGAGGTCCACGGCACGCAGCGGCCGCGCACGACGGCCTGGTAGACCGCCGACGACCCCCGCGGGGTGAGGCGCTCGCCGAGTTCGCCGAGCCGCACCGGCGTGTTCGGGTCCGTCGCCCACGTCCGGCTCGCCCGGCGTTCGGGGCGCACCCACGCGATCAGGTCGTCGGTGCCCGCCGCCAGCGCGAGCACCAGCACCCCGCTGAGGTGCTCGGCGTGCGCCGCGAGGGACTCGTCGTGCGCGGTGAGGTTGTCCGTGCTCCACACCTCGCCCGCCTCCAGGTCCGGCAGCACGGCCCACAGCGCGGCCAGCCCCGGCCGCAGCGGGTCCTCGTCGTCGCCGCTCACGACCGTGGTCCTGCCGTCCAGCCGCAGCACCACGGTCGTCGCGTCGATCAGCTCGTGCAGGAGGTCGACGCTGGTCGTGACGGACTGGGTGATGTCCGTGTTCAGCTCCGTGACCAGGCGGGACAGGGCCGTTCGCGTGTCGTGGCGGGCGCGGGAGGTCTGCGCCTCCTCCAGCGCGGCGAGTTGCAGGGACAGCGTGACCCCGAAGAACTCGCAGGCCGCGCGCACCTCCGCGTCCAGGCGGCGTGGCACGACGCCGTGGCACGCGATGAGCCCCCACAGCGAGCCGGAGCGCAGCAGGGACACCGACATCGAGGACGCCACGCCGATGTTGCGCAGGTACTCCAGGTGGAACGACGAGACGGTGCGCAGCGTGGAGTCGGACAGGTCCAGCGGCGCGCTCGTGCCCGGCAGCACCTGCGGCAGCACCTTGGCCGTCTCGTCGTCCACGTCGTAGATCACCCGGATCCAGTTGCGCTCGTACAGCCGCCGCGCCTGGGGCGGGATGTCGGTCGCCGGGAACCACAGGCCGAGCCACGGCTCCAGCCCGTCGGCCACCGACTCGGCGATCACCTCGCCGGGACCCGCCTGGCCCTCGAACCGGTAGGCGACCACCCGGTCGTACCCGGTCAGCGCGCGGATCTCGGCCACCGCCGACGCGCACACGTCGACCACGGTCCACTCGTGCTGGAGCTTGGTCAGCGACGTGCGCAGGCGCGGGTAGAACTGGGAGAAGCGGAACGCGGCCTCGACCGGGCGCGGCTCGAACTCCAGCACCGTCCGGCCGTCCGCGCGGTACACCGTGACGTCGAAGTTCTCCCCGGAGCCGGGCAGCACGAGCCCGCACAGCCCCCGGTCGCCGGTCGGGGCGTCGAGCGTGGCGCGCACGGCCTCGACGCCCTCGGCGCCGATCAGCGCCTCCAGGGGAGTGCCGAGCAGCGCCTCGGGGGTGGGGCCGAGCACGGTCGTGGTGTTCTCGCTCGCGACCTCGACCACCCCCGAGTCGTCCGTGGCCAGCAGCGCGCCGTAGGACTGGATGCCGCCCAGCAGGTGGATGGGCTCGGTGAGGCACACGGTCAGGTCGAACGACGTCGTGCCCGCCTCGGCCTCGGCCTGCGCCGCGCGGACCCACTCCGCCCCCAACTCGTCCTGGGGAACACCGGGAAGCCGCTGCTCGTCGTGCATACTCGATCCTGCTTCCGGTGGGCTCGGCTCCGTCGTGAAGACCATTCACGGGAGCACGGAACGGAGGTGTCGGCCAGATGATCGCAGGCGATCCGCCGTTGTGGCCGGACCTGCTGCACGCGCTGTGGCGGACCGCGTTCGCCGCGGGGAGCACCAAGGTCTTCGCGAAGGAACTCTACCTGGGTCTCCTGGAGCTGCCGCACGTCCGCGGGGTGCTCGGGGCCCGGATCGGTCCCGGAGGGGCCGTGCCGGTCGTGCGCTGGGCCGACCACGACCACGGGGTGGCGACCGGCCCGGCCGGGCTCGCCGAGGACGTCGTCCCGTGGGTCGAGGGGTCCGGCCCGCTCGCGACGGTCGACTTCGGCCAGGCGAGGGTCGCGGTGCTGGGCGTCGACGAGCTGGCGTCGTTCGCCCCCGGACTGGGCGCGCGCGTGCGGGGCGTCGGCGGCACCACGGTGGTCGCGGCCTCGTTCCGCGCCGCGGCGGGGGACAGCGGGCTGCTGCTGCTCAGCCTGGCGCGCGAGCCAGGGGACGACGTGGTCGCGAGGGCGTTGGGCCAGGTCGCGGACGTCGTGATCGCGGCGGACGACCGGATCGCCGACCAAGCGCTGCTGGACAACCGGCTCGCGGCCGACGCGGTGCTCGCGGAGGTCTCCCTGAGGCTGGCCCGGTCGCTGGACGTGGAGGAGACGCTGCGGGCGGTCGTGCGGATGGTGGTGCCGGGGCTCGCAGACGGGGCCGCCGTGCACATCCGCCGGGACGGGGCGCTGGTGCAGATCGCCGCCGCGCACGTGGACGTGCACCGGGAGCGCCTGCTCAACGACCACCTGCGCGACGGCCGGTGGGCCGGGGTGACCTCGCAGGACGACGACGAGAACCGGCCGCGGTCGTCGCGGCTGCCCGAGGACGTCGGCCTGGAGCTGATGACCAGCGCGGTCCTGCGGGCGCGGGGCCGGGTGCTGGGCGTGCTGACGTTCTTCTACCGCTCCGGGGTGCGGCGGACGCCCACGCGGGAGTTCGTGCAGGACATCGCGACGCGGGCGGCGCTCGCCATCGGCAACGCGACCCTCTACGACGAGCGCCGCGCCGAGGTCGAGGAGCTGCAACGGCACCTCCTGCCCGCGGTGCTGCCCGAGCTGGACGGCGTCGAGGTGGCGACCGGGTACAACGTGGCCGGTCGCCAACTCGACGTCGGCGGCGACTTCTACGGGGTCGTGCGGCAGCCGGACGGCCGGTTCACCGCGCTCATCGGCGACGTGTGCGGTCGTGGCGCCGGGGCCGCCGCGCTCACCGGCCTCGCCCGGCACACCGTGGAGACCATCCTGGAGACCGGCGGGCAGCCGGACGACGCGGTGCGCCAGCTCAACGGGAAGATGCTGCGGAACAGGGTCGGGAAGTTCCTCACCATGGCCACGGTCACCTTCGGCACCGCCGGTCCCGAAGGCCTGCCGATCCGGTCTCTCACGGCTGGGCACCCGCCGCCGATGATCGTCCGGCGGGACGGCCGGGTGGAGGAGACGGCCTGCCTGGGGCAGCTCGTCGGCGTGGTCGCCGAGCCCTCGTTGACGCTGGTGGACGACGTGCTCCACCCCGGTGACTGCGTGGTGCTGTTCACCGACGGGCTGATCGAGGCGCGCGACGGTGCCGGCGCGTTCTTCGGCGACACCGACCTGGAGACCACGCTCGCGGCGCTGCACCACCTGCCGCTGCCCGAGATGGCGGACACCCTGGTCGCGGGGGACGGGCGGTACGCGGTGGACGACGACGCGGCGGTGCTGCTGATCAGGTACCACGGCCCTCGGGTGCTCGACGCCGACGGGCGGACGTGATGGGAGGTCCTGTGACCGCGGACGAGGACCAGGTCGTGCTGGTCGTCGAGGACAGCGACGAGGACCGGGAGGCGATCCACCGCGCCCTGTCGCGCTCGCACCCGGAGCTGGTGCTGGAGTTCCTCCCCGACGGCCACCTCGTCGCGGACCGGTTGCGGGACCCCGGCCTGACCCGCCCGGTGCTGGTGCTGCTCGACCTGAACATGCCGGGGGCCGACGGCTACCGCGTGCTCGCCGACATCCGCTCGGACCCGGACGCGCGGGTGCGGGACGTGATCGTCGTGGTGTTCACCTCGTCGACGACGTCCTCGGACATCGACCGGTCCCGCGAGGCGGGCGCGGACAGCTACGTCTACAAGCCGGTGAACTTCGCGCTGTTCCGGACGGTGCTGCAAGGGGCGGTCGAGTACTGGCACGCCAACGGCTACGCGCGGCCGGACGCGGCTGTGGGCTGACGCGGTTCCCTAGGATGTCGCGGGTGTCCCTCCTGGAGCGTCTGCGCGCCGAAACCCGCGCCGCTCACCGCGCGCTGGAGGACGACCTCGACTTCCTGTCCCGGCTGACCTCGCCGTCGCGTTACGAGGACGTGCTGGCGGCGTTCCTCGGGTTCCACGAGCCGCTGGAGCGGGCGTTGACGGAGTCCCTCGTGGCCCACCGACTGCCGTGGGAACCGCTGTCGGACGCCGAACGGCTGGTGGCCGACCTGCTCCGGCTCGGCTGGAGCCCTTCGCGCGTCGCGGCGCTGCCGCGCTCGTCCCCACCGGACGTGGCGGCACTGCCCGCGCTCGTCGGGTCGCTGTACGTGCTGGAGGGCGCGAGGCTCGGCGGTCGGCTGATCACGCGGTGGGTCGGGGACGCGCTCGGTCCGGTGCCGGTGTCGTTCTTCGCCGGGGACGGGGACGCGCGCCGGAGGTTCCGGCGGTTCTGCGCGATGGCGGAGGACGCCGTGCCGGCCGAAGACGCGGGGACTGTCGTCGAGGCGGCGAACGCGCACTTCCTGCTGTTCCGCGACTGGTTGTCCGCCGAGGCCGTCGTCGGGTGAGCGGGCGACCTCGGGGAGGGCCCACGCCGCACGGCGCGGGGTGGCTCCCGCACGGGTTCCACCTCGACAGCCACTCGCACGCGGACGGGCAGCTGGTCTACGCGGCCGCGGGGGCGTTGGCGACCACGACCGAACGTGGGACGTGGGTCGCGCCCGCCAACCGGATCACCTGGACACCGCCGGGGTTCGAGCACTCCCACCGCTTCTACGGCGAGACCGACGCCCGCATCCTCGCGATCCCCGCCGAGCTGTGCGGCAGGCTCCTGGCGCATCCCGGCGTGTTCGCGGTGAGCCCGCTGGTGCGCGAGGTGCTGCTCGCCCTCACCGGCCCGCGACGGCGAAGTCCGGTCGCCGAGCGGCGGCTGCGGGCCGTGATGATCGACGAGCTGGTCGAGGCCCCGGAGCAGTCCTTGCACCTGCCGGAGCCGCGTGACGACCGGCTGCGCGCCGTGACGGACCTGCTGCGCGCCGAGCCGGGTCGGGGCACGACGCTGACCGAGCTGGGGCGCATGGTCGGGGCGGGCGAGCGGACGTTGAGCCGCCTGTTCCACACCGACCTCGGCATGAGCTTCCAGCGCTGGCGCACGATCCTCCGCGTCCACCACGCCCTGGTGCACCTGACCGACGGCCGGTCCGTCACCGACACCGCGATCCTGTGCGGGTGGTCCAACCCGTCCACGTTCATCGAGGCGTTCACCGCCGTCGTCGGGCAGACACCGGGTCGGTACCAAGCCTCGATGAGCCCCGCGGGGGAGTAGTTGGCGGGTTTCCGGTATCCGGTGGCCGCATAACGGTGGGGCGCAAGGGTGTCGAGGGCGCACTGTGGTGATCGACAGGGACACGCCCTCGAGAGAACGGACAGCGCATGGCACACGAGAACGAGCGCACCACGGTGGTCGTCGTGGGAGGCGGTGTCGCCGGACTCGCGCTCGGCACCTTCCTGCTGCGCAGCGGAATCCCTTGCACCATCCTGGAAAAGCGCGGCCGTGACCACGTGGAGAACCGGCAGCGGGCCGGGGCCCTCGACGGCGAGGGCGTCCGCCTGCTGCGGAAGTGGGACGTCGACGTGGTGGCCGAGGACGTCGGCGACGAGGTCGGGGACCAGGAGATGCCGCTGCTGGTCGACGGGGAGAAGCGGTTCTGGCGGATGGACGACCAGGACGGGGAATCGGTGTTCTGCCCGCAGCAGGTCTTGGTCCGAAACTTGATCGAGGTGTTCCTCCGGGACGGCGGCGACCTCCGGTTCGAGGCCGAGGACATCACGTTGTCCGGCGTGGACACCGAACATCCCGTTGTCCGGTACCGGGATTCGTCGGGTGCGACGACCGTGATCGACTGCGACTTCGTCGCCGGGTGCGACGGTCACCGCGGGATCAGCAGGGCAGCGATCCCCGAAGGCGTCCTGCGCTGCGACACGCACGAGTTCGGCTACGCCTGGCTGACGATCCTGGCGGAGGTGCCCGCCGATCCGCCCGCGGTGATGGCCGTGCACGACCGCGGGTTCGCGGCCCAGATCACCCGAGGCCCGAACGCCAGCCGGTTCTACCTCCAGTGCTCGGCGACCGATCACGTCGACCGGTGGTCGGACGAGCGGATCTGGGCCGAGGTGGAGGCGAGGTTCGGCGCTTCATTGCCCGTCAGGGGACCGATCGTGAGCAAGCAGGTGGTGCCGTTGCGCGGGGTCGTGTTCAGCCCCATGAGCCACGGCGCGCTCCACCTCGTCGGCGACGCCGCGCACCTCATCTCCCCGATGAGCGCCGAGGGGATGAGCCTCGCGCTGCACGACGCCGACACGCTCGCGCGCGCTCTCGTGAAGCACGTCGAGGAGGGCGACGACAGCCTGCTGAAGGCGTACTCCGACACGTGCCTCGACCACACGTGGGACCGGCAGGCGGCCGCGGTGTGGATGACGGAGACCATGCACGAGTCCGGTGACGCCTCCGCCGCGGGCGAGTTCCGCAGGCGGATCGCGAGGGTCAACCTGGAAACCCTGCTGCGACCACGGGAAACCGCACCGGACCGCTCGGTCTGAGGTGTTTCGCTCCACGACGGACCAGCGGCTGCCGATCGGGATTGTCGGACCGCCCCAATAAGGTCTGCGGCACCGGAGCGGCGTGAGCGGGACCCGTGACACCGTGAATCCTTTGTGGACGTTCACTCGCGGCGGCTTCGGAGCGGTGGTCGGAGACGAGGAAGGGGCGATGTGAGCACGTCCAGATCGGGCTTTCCCGCTAAGTGGGTGCCGCACGTTCACGTGCGGCGTGGTGGCGGGGTGCGGGATGACGTCGAGGTCGATGTCGGTGCGCTGGAGAGGGCGCGGTCGGTGCTGGCCGGGGACGTGGCCGCCGTGGAGGCGGTGTTGAGCGAGCCGTCCAGTGATCAAGTGTTGGTCGCCGCGGCACGGGCGCAGTTGGCCGGTGAGGTGACGCCGTTGGGCGCGGCGGTGGTGGCGGTGTTGCAGGGGTCCGAGTCGTGGGCCGCCGACGCGATGGTGGTGGAGCACGGGGTGGCGTTCGCCGCGCGGGCCGCCGTCGAGGTGCGCCGCGCCGAGACCTACCGGACCCAGTTGAGGCGGGTTTCCGTTCCGGTGCCGGTCGGGTCCGGGGTGCGGACGGCGCGGCGCGTGCGGACGTTGCTGGCGCGGGCGTCCGACGCGGAGCACCGGGCGGCCGAGGAGGCCGTGGCCGCCGACCGCACCGACCTGGGCTCGATGGTGTCCGCGGCCTACCTCTTCCCGCACCGGCGGGACTGGGTCGACGAGGCGTTCGACGAGGTCGAGCGGTCCAACGCCAGTGGGTACGACCGGGTGCGAGCGTTCGCGCTGCTGACGTACTCGGTCGACACCGTCGACAGGCTGGAGCGGGCCCTGACCGCCCGAGCCGTGGGGCGGTACCTGAGGCACGGCAAGGACGGCCTGTACACCCTGGTGGACGGGATCGGCCCCGACGCCATGCCCGCTCTCGCGGTGCTCCTGGACCCGAGCCCGGAACTGGACGGCGATGTCCGGGACATGGTGCTGGAGGCGATGGCCGAGTTCCCGACGGCCGGGACGTTCGACGCGCTGCTGACCCGACTGAAGGCCAAGCGGGTGCTGCCCACCCTGGTCGACCTGTCCCGCCGGGAGCCCGTCGTGGCGCTGCACCGGTTCGCCGCGTCCGGCGACCCCCTGGTGAGGCGGCTGCTGGAACGGCACCTCAAGAGCCATCCGGACCTGGCCGACCTCGACGACCTGCCCGACGCCGCGCGGGAGGCGGCCGAGGCCGTGCGCGCGGCGGCCCTCGCCGTGGCGCCCGCGGAGGCACTGCCCGCCGTGCTCGTGGACCCGCCGTGGGTGACGGAGGTCGTGCGCGTGGAGCCGGTGGTGGTGAAGGGGCTCAAGGCGGTCGACCACCAGGCGGTGGAGTGGGAACCCGGTGAGCGGGAGGAGTACTCGGGCGGGGTAGACAGGTACCGCCAGGACGTCGACTGGTCCGGGCACCTCGAGCAGTACCGGGCCGGGACGCTCTACAGCGTTCAGCAGGTCGACCTGTTCCTCCGCGGTCCGGTCGAGGAACTGCGCCCCCTGGTGGCGGGGTGGGACGTCGTCGCCCTCTCCCTCGGTCCGGCCCACGGCAAGCGGCTCCTGGCCCGCTTCGGGGTCGACGCCATCCCGAGCGCGCTGGCCCTCGCGGCGCTGACGCGGGAGGACAAGGACGTCCTGGTGGCGCCGGTGGTGTCGCTGAAGACGGCGAAGCTGGTCGCGAGGTGGCTGGTGAAGCTCAAGACGGCCCAGGAGTTCGCCCCGGAGTGGCTGCGGCGGCACGCCGAGCACGCGGCCCGGTTCCTGGTGCCCGACGCGGTGGGCAAGCCGGGCGCGGCGCGGCAGGCCGCGGAGGCGGCGCTGCGGGTGATCCCGGAGCAGGCCGCGGTCGCGGCGCGCGAGTACGGGCCCGAGGCGGAGAAGGCTGTCGAGGTCGCGCTGGCGACCGTGCCGTCGGTGGTGGCCCCGAAGATCGGCGAGTGGCTCGACCCGATCGTGCTGCCCCCGGTGCTGGTGAGCGGGACGGACCAGGCCTTGTCCGCCGACGCCGTCGGCAACCTGCTGGTGCTGCTGGCGTTGAGCACCCTGGAGGAGGAGCACCCCGGACTGGGGGCCGTGCGCGCGGCGTGCGACCCGGCGTCGCTCGCCCGGTTCGCGTGGGAGTTGTTCGAGGTGTGGCGCACCAACGGGATGCCGTCCAAGGACGGGTGGGTGCTGCCGTCGCTCGGCCTGCTGGGCGACGACGGGACTGCGCGAGCGTTGGAGCCGTTCATCCGCGCGTGGCCGGGGGAGTCCCAGCACGCGCGGGCGGTGGTCGGGTTGGACGTGCTGGCGGCGATCGGCACGGACACGGCGTTGGGGGCGTTGAACAGCATCGCGCAACGGGTCAAGTTCGCCGGGATCAAGTACCGGGCGCAGGAGAAGATCGAAGAGGTCGCGGAGGGGATGGGGCTGACCGCCGAGCAGTTGGGCGACCGGCTGGTGCCCCACTTCGGTCTGGACGACGCCTCGCGGATGACCGTCGACTACGGGACGCGGCAGTTCACGATCGGGTTCGACGAGCAGCTCAAGCCGTTCGTGCTGGACGAGTCGGGGCGTCGGCTCAAGGACCTGCCGAAGCCGGGGGCGAAGGACGGTGAGGGGGCCGTTGAGGAGCACAAGCGGTTCGGGCAGGTGAAGAAGGACGTGCGGACGATCGCGGGCGACCAGGTCGTCCGGTTGGAACGGTCGATGGTCCGGGAACGCCGGTGGCCCGCCGCGGAGTTCCGGGCGCTGCTGGTCGAGCACCCGTTGCTGCGCCACCTGGTCCGGCGGCTGGTGTGGGTCACCGATGCCGGAAGTTCGTTCCGGGTGGCCGAGGACGACAGCTTCGCGGACGCCCACGACGACACTTTCGTCCTGCCGGACAACGCCTTGGTCGGGGTGGCGCATCCGGTGCACCTGGGCGAGTCCCTGGCGGCGTGGGGCGAGCTGTTCGCCGACTACGAGATCCTCCAGCCGTTCGCGCAGCTGCAACGACCGGTGTTCCGGTTCACCGAGGCCGAGCTGTCGTCGCGGGAGTTGCACCGGGTCGACGGCGTCTACGTGGAGGTGGGCAGGCTGCTGCGGTTGACCAAGGGCGAGTGGGAACGCGGCTCGCCGATGGACGCGGGCATCGAGAACGAGATCCTCCGCCCGCTGCCCGACGGCGGCGCGATCGAGGCGACCCTGGATCCGGGCCTGGTGGTCGGCGAACCGCACGAGTCCGGGCCGCAACAGCTGCGCGAGGTCCGCCTGCTCGGAAGCGGGGGCACGTTCGCCGACCTGAGTCCCGTCACGGCGTCGGAGGTGCTGGCCGAACTGGCCACGTTGACGAGCTGACCCGTGGCACCCGGCACGTCCACCCGTGCGGCGTGCCGGGTGCTAGTCGCCCTGCCGGATCCTCGCCAGCCAGTCGAGGACGAGTGCCGAGCACAGGTCCGGCTGTTCGAAGAGGACGTTGTGGCCTGCCGCGTCGAGGGAGGCGAACGACGCTCGCGGGTAGTGGTCGATGCGGTTCCAGGCGTCGGAGTGGCCGACGACGTCGTCCTGCCTGGCGGTGATGTGCTGGGTCGGCCGCACGAAGGGGTCGGGGTGCTTGTCCTCGGGCTCGTGGTCGAGGGAGTAGTTCTTCGTGATGCGGTCCAGGGCGGTCTGGTCCGCGCCGTCGAGGCCCGGCAGGAGGTACTGGGCGAACGCTCGCGCGTCGTCCGGCGACTCCACCACGGCGACCTCCCGGTACTGGTCGAGCGCAGCCCCGAGGAGTGGCTCGACAGCGGGGTCCTGCCTCAGCACCGTTCTCGGCGGCACGGTCCGCCGGTCGTGCTGGGCGATGAAGACGCCTGCCAGGGTGGCGAGCCCGAGGACCCGCGAGCGCAGTTCGTGGGCGACGTGGCGGGCGATCATCCCGCCGAACGAGCTGCCCAGCACGGCGAACGGCTCGTCGCCGACGCGCGCCAGGACCTCCTCGACCACCGCGTCCGCGACCTCCTGCGAACTGCTCACCGAGCCTGCCGGTGACCCGGTCGCGCCGGGGAGGTCGAGGTAGATCCGCCGCCAGCCCCCCGAGCGCTCGAACGTCGGCTCCAGCGGGAGCAGGCTTCGATGGTCAAGGCCGAATCCGTGCAGGAGCACCACGGGGGTGCCGGAACCGCTCTCGAGTGCGAACACGCTGCGAGAGTAGGCGAAGGGCCGTGGTGGGCGCATCGCGGAATGCGACGCCCGACAAGCCCACCCCGAGCGATCCGCTCGGGGCGGGCCCGCCGGCAGGCGTCAGCGTTGCAGCGTCAGCACACCCGGCCGCCAGGGCAGGCGGTTGTAGTCGCCGCCCGCGCTCGGGTCCTTGCCCTGGTAGAGGAACTGGAGGTTGCAGGGGTCGATGGTCTTGGTCTGGTCGGGGTTGCTGCGGACCAGGTCGCCGTGGCTGATGTCGTTGGTCCAGCTCGCACCGCTGTTGGCCCTGCCCGCGAACGGGTTGCTCTCGCTGGCGGCCTGCGGCGTCCACGACCCGCTCAGGCTGCTGGACGTGAACGAGCGGAAGTAACGCCCGTTGCTCCCCATCGCCTCGACGATCATGAGGTACTGGTTCTGGTCCTTGACCTTGTAGACCTCCACCGCCTCGAACAGGTTGGCGGTCGTGTCGCTCATGATCTGCGTGTACGACGAGCCGAAGCTGCCGGGGAAGTTCCCGATGGGCATGCTGGCGCGGTAGATCTTGCCGTTGTCACCCGCGAAGAACAGGTACATGTTCGAGCCGTCCGCGATCAACGTCTGGTCGATGGGTCCGGTGCTGGAGTTGGGGATGCTGCCGGTGAACAGGGTCTGCTGCGCCGACCACCCGTTCGCGTTGGTCGGGTCGCTCGACGTCCGGTAGCTGAACGCGGTCCCGCCCCACTGGTAGGCGAGGATCCACACGTTCTTCGGCGCGAAGTAGAACAGCGTGGGCGCGACGGTGCCGGAGTTCATCCCGTTCTGGCTCGCCGAGGCCATGTCCGACCAGTTGGTGAACGTGCCGAAGTTCATCGAGCCGTACGACGCCGACGAGTTGACGTTCGACCCGTAGACGAGGTGCTTGCCGTTGTAGACGACGCTGGTGAAGTCCTTGAGCGACAGCCAGCCGTTCTTCGGACTGGCCAGCGACCCCGTCGACGACCAGCGGTAGCTGGACGGGAGGGAGCACGAGCCGCTCGGGGCGTCCAGCTTGACGAGCTGCCACTGCTGGTTGGACCCGTTCGCGTCGCCGTACTGGACGACGGCCGCGCCGTCCGCGGTCGACGCGCCGGTCACCTCCACCGCCTTGCCGCTGTTGCGGTTGATCAGCTTGACGTAGCCGCTGTCGGTGTCCACGAGGCTGAACTGCTGGTTGGTGCCGTTGAGGTCCGTCCACTGCTGGACCTTCGCGCCGTCGGCCGTGGACTTGCTGTCGATGTCGAGGACCTTGCCGGAGTTCTTCGACTTGAGCTTGTAGTAGCCGCTGCCGGAGTCCACGAACTGCCACTGCTGGTTGCCGAGGTCGTGCCGAGCCCACTGCTGGACGGCCGCGCCGTCGGCGGTGGAGGTGCCCGCGACGTCCATCGCCTTGCCGCTGTTGCGGTTCACCAGCACGTACCACGCGCTGGTGTCGACGGTGGCCGCCGACGCCGAGCCGGTGTCGAGCGCGACCGCCGAGCCCGTCGCCAGTACGGTCGCGAGCAGGGCGGTCAGCGCTCGACCCCATCGGCCGCGACCCCCGCGGCGGGGTGGTGCGGTCGGCCGGGCTTGGCCCAACGGTGTCATGGTGGTTCTCCTTCGACATCAGGGCCGCACGGGGCCCGAGGTGGCAGGGGTGGGAGTCGGGAGGCGGTCAGCGGTAGCCCGCGGCGACGACGTTCGCCTGCACGGCGTTCTCGGTCGCGTCGGAGGGGTAGCCCGACACCACCGCCCCTTCGTAGAAGGTGCCCGCGCTGAGGTTCGCGCCACCGCCGGGTTTGCAGCAGTCGCCGCCGCTGCCGAGGACGATCGCCCCCTGCTTGCGCATCGGGCTGTAGCCGCTCGGCAGGGCGCCGTCGTAGAGCGTGGTCAGGCCGCCGGACTGCGCGTCGCTGCCCTTGAGCGCGAACCGCGAGGTGCCGTTGTTCTTGAGCACCGCCGTGACGAACTTGCTCGTGAACGCCCGCTGGTTGGGGTTCCAGCTCTGGCTGCCGCCGGGGTAGAGGCCCCATTCCAGGTCGGCCTGCACCCACGGGCCGGACCCCGAGCAGCCGCCGAACCAGCACTGCTTGCCGAAGTTGATCGCGTCCATCGCGCCCGCGGCGTCGGCCTTGCGGGTGGTCTCGCTGTTGCCGTAGTCGAAGCAGCAGCCGCTGTTGACGTGCGTGCCGCTGGTGACCATGTACATGCCCTCGGGCGCGCTGCCGGTGGGGACGCCCGTCAGGTGCCCGTCGCGCCAATAGCTGTTGCCTGCGTTGATGTACAGCGAGTAGGCCTTGGAGCCGCCGACCGTCAACGACTCCGTGGTCGCGGTAGCCGGACGGCTCTGGCTCGACCCCGGCACGACGCTCGACCCCTGGTACCACAGGTCGTTGCCGCGGCCGGACTGGTCGTAGACCACCGTGATCACGCACGAGGTGCCCGAGCAGAACGAGTCCTGCGCGGCGGCGTTGGCGACACCGCCCGTGGTGAGCACGCCGATGTCCCTGGTCGCGCTGTCCGACGCGCGCCTGACCTGGTAGAGGGAGCCGCCGTAGGAGCGCAGGAGGGCGCGCACCGTGCTGTGGGCGGCGACGCAGGGCGTGCCGCCCGAGGCGTAGAGGTCGCACGGGCCGCTCGCCTGGGGCGCGGAGGTGGTCCACTTCTGGTTGTCGCGGCCGTGGCAGGTCCACAGGATGACCGCGGTGCCGTTAGCCGTACCCGCGCCGTTGACGTCCAGGCACGAGCCGGACCCGGTGATCGAGCCGTCGCTGTTGTGCCGCCACTGCTGGGTCGCGCGCCCGTCGCACGACGAGATGACCGCGGGCGTGCCCGGCGAGGTCTGGCCGTTCTGGGCGTCCACGCACCGGGTGCCGCTCGTCGTCCGCAGCTCGCCCGCCGAGGTGAACTCGAACGCCTGGGCGCTGCCGCCGGTGCAGTCCGCGATCTCCAGCGCGGTCCCCGCCGTGCCGGAGTCGCCCTTCACGTGCAGGCAGCGCCCCGAGGCGACGCCGACCAGGGGAGCGGTCGCCGCCGACGCCGCGGGCGGTCCGACGACCCCCGTCACGAGCAGCACGGCCAGGACGGACACGACCACGCGCCGCGGACGGCCGGGCGGGATCAAGGATGACAGCCTCATTGCGATCTCCTCGGACGGGCGAAAGGCGCTTCCGGGCGGGCCGCTGACAGCGGCGTGCCGAATGTTAGCGATCACAATCTAGCTCGCGGCTAGTCGGGGCCGGTGGACTGAATAGAGCAATTCTGCCGAATTCGTCCGCTTATTTGCCGTGATGATGGAGTGAACTGATCGTTCAGCTAAATATTTAGCGCTAACATCGATCTTGCGAAATCGTTGACCCGGTCGAGTCGGCGCTGCCACCATGGCACTCCACCGGCGCACGGCGGGCGTCCACAGAGGACCCATCGTGCTCCCGCGCTCTTGGCGACGTGGCCCAGGCGAAGGAGGAAGCACCGTGCTGCTCACAGGTCGACGGCGTTGGTCGTGGCGAATTCCGGTCGTGATCGCGGTACTGGCCCTGGTGTCCGGTGGTGTCGTGGTCTCGGTGGCGCAGCCCGCCGCGGCCGCCACCTCGATCACGCTCGACGGGACGTCGGGAGGCCGCACCTTCGACGGGGTCGGCGCGGTCAGCGGCGGTGGCGGCAACAGCAGGCTGCTGATCGACTACCCCGAACCGCAGCGCGGGCAGATCCTCGACTACCTCTTCAAGCCCTCCTACGGGGCCACGCTGCAAATCCTCAAGGTCGAGATCGGCGGCGACACCAACTCGACCAGCGGCGCGGAGCCGAGCCACTCCCACTTCCGCGGTGACCTCGACTGCTACCGCGGGTACGAGTGGTGGATCGCCGAGCAGGCCAAGGCCCGCAACCCCGGCATCAAGCTCGTCGGCCTGCCCTGGGGCGCGCCGGGCTGGATCGGCGGCGGCAGCTTCCTGTCCCAGGACATGATCGACTACCTGCTGAGCTGGCTGGGGTGCGCGCGGCAGCACGGGCTGACCATCGACTACCTGACGGCAGCGCAGAACGAGAAGGCGTGGAGCGTGCAGTGGGTGGTCGACGTCCGCAACGCCCTCAACGCCAACGGCTACAGCTCGGTGAAGGTCATCGCGGGCGACTCGTATCCGGGCGACTGGGGTCCCGCGGGGCCGATCTCCGGCAACACCGCCTACCGCAACGCGGTCGACGTGCTCAGCGCCCACTACACGTGCGGCTACCTCAGCGCGCAGACCTCGTGCACCGTCCCGTCGAACGTCTCCTCCTCGGGCAAGGTGCTGTGGTCCAGCGAGAACGGGTCGCAGGACTACAACGACGGCGCGAAGCCGCTGGCGCGCGGCATCAACCGGGTCTACCTCGACGGGAAGATGACCGCGTACCTCAACTGGGACCTGGTCGCCGCGACCACGCCGAACATCCCGTGGCCGACCGTGGGCCTGGTGCTGGCCAACCAGCCGTGGTCCGGCCACTACGCGGTGGGCAAGGACGTGTGGGCGCTGGCCCACACCGCGCAGTTCACCGCCCCCGGCTGGAAGTACCTCGACTCCTCCAGCGGCTACCTCGGCGGCAACCGCGCCAACGGCAGCTACGTCACGCTGAAGTCCCCCAACGGTTCCGACTACAGCACGATCGTCGAGACCGCGGACGCGACCGCCACGCAGACGATGGACTTCACCGTCGCGGGCGGCTTGTCCACTGGCACGGTCCGGGTGTGGTCGACGGACCTGAACTCCGGCAG
Source organism: Umezawaea sp. NPDC059074 (assembly GCF_042738955.1). NCBI lineage: Bacteria > Bacillati > Actinomycetota > Actinomycetes > Pseudonocardiales > Pseudonocardiaceae > Umezawaea > Umezawaea sp. NPDC059074. The sequence goes on along the minus strand of NZ_JBHYHC010000027.1, from coordinate 36,402 downwards.
CACGTCCAGCCACTTCGTCCGCTCGGCCGACATCACGCCCTCCGGTGGCCGGTTCTCGCTGAGCGTGCGGCCCGGTTTCCTCTACAGCCTCACGACCACCTCGGGCCAGGGCAAGGGCACCGCCACCAGCCCGTCCTCGGGGTCGCTCGCCCTGCCCTACGCCGACGACTTCGAGCGGTACGCCACCGGCAAGGAGGCCGCGTACCTGATGGACATGGAGGGCGCGTTCGAGACGGCCTCGTGCGGCAGCGGGCGGTCGGGGACGTGCGTCCGCCAGGCGTCACCGCAGAAGGCCATCCCGTGGAAGACCGAGACGGCGCCGTACGCGCTGCTGGGTGACGTGGGCTGGAGCAACTACACCGTGTCCGCCGACGTGCTGCTGGAGAAGTCCGGGCACGTCGAGCTGCTCGGCCGGGTCGGCGGGCAGAAGACCACCGACCAGGGCGCGGTGAACGCGTACTACTTCCGGGTCGCCGACAGCGGCGCGTGGTCGATCCTGCGCAACGACACCAACCGCCAGGTCACCACCCTGCGCAGTGGCACGACGTCCGCGCTGGGCACGAACCGCTGGCACACCCTCGCGCTCGGCTTCGAGGGCAGCACGATCACCGCGCGGGTGGACGGGGCCGTGGTGGCGACGCTGACCGACTCCACCTTGGCGGCGGGCCAGGTCGGCATCGGCATCAGCCAGGGCGAGACCGCGCGGTTCGACAACCTGAGCGTGCTGCCCGGCTCCGGTGGCGGCGGAACGGTCTCGCCGCTGCGCAACACCGCGTCGGGCCGCTGCCTGGACGTGCCCAACGCGTCGCAGACCAACGGGACGCAGACGACCCTGTGGGACTGCAACAACGGGTCCAACCAGCAGTGGTTCCTCGGGTCCTCGAAGCAGTTGCGGGTGTACGACACCAAGTGCCTGGACGCGGAGGGCGAGAGCACCGCGCCCGGCACGAGGGTGATCATCTGGGACTGCACGGGTGGCGCGAACCAGCAGTGGACCGTCAACTCGAACGGCACCGTCACCGGTGTCCAGTCCGGCCTCTGCCTCGCCCCGAACGGAGGTTCCACGGCCAACGGCGCACCCGTGGTCCTCGCCACCTGCGACGGGGGGAGCGCTCAGCGGTGGAGCCGCGGGTGACCGCGAGTAGCCGTGCTCAGGGAACGCTCGGCTCCGGCGTGGTGGCGGGCCCGGTCGCGGCGGTCCCACCACGTGAGCATCGGGGTGGCCATGACGGTCGTGACGAGCGCGACCACGACCAGGACGCTGAACAGCTCCTTCGTCACGATGCCCGCGGCAAACCCGACAAGCAGGCCCTCCTCCGCTCGCCGTCCACGGGCGGGTCCGGTGGTGGCGCGTAGGATGCGGCTGTCGGTGCGGCGGGCCCGCTGAGTCGTGCGGTGGAGGAGTTCCATGTCGGAGGTGCCCGGTGTGCCCCCGGCGCAGCAGCTCCTGGTCGGGATCGCGCGGCTCGGTCAAGCCATCCGCATGGACGCGTGGCGCAACAACGGGCCGCACAACCTCTCCCCCTTGCAGGCCGACATCGTCACCTTCCTCGCCGAGGAAGCTTTGCCCCGCAGGCAGGGCGACATCGTGGCGGCGCTCGCGTCCACGCCGCCCACCGTGTCCGACGCCGTGAAGTCGTTGCGCGCCAAAGGACTCCTGGAAGGTGTTCGCGACCAGAAGGACGCCAGGGCGATCGTCGTGCGGCTGACGCCCGAGGGGGAGTCGGAGGCTGGCCGGCTCGGCGACGTGTCGCGGGCGATGAGCGAGGCGTTCTCGGTGCTGTCGGAGGCGGACCTCGCCGCGATGCTCCGCGGTACCGCCGCCGTCGTGAAGGGGTTGCAGGACCGGCACGCGATCCCGGTGTCCCGCATGTGCCTGACCTGCCGGTTCTTCCAGCCGGACGCCCACCCGGAGGACGCGCGCCACCCGCACCACTGCGGGTTCGTCGACGCGCCCTTCGGCGACGCTCAGTTGCGGGTCACCTGCCCGGACCACCAACCCGCGGAGTAGCCGCCCGGAACTCGCGCGTGGACGGCACGAGCGCGGCGGCCGCGGGGGCGGCGAAGCAGACGACGGCGCACACGGCCAGCACCGGGCGTGCCCCGAAGTGGTCGATGGCCGGGGCGATCAGCGCGAGGCCGACGGGCGCCAGGCCGTAGGAGAGCAGGAAGTCCAGTGAGGACACCCGAGCCAGTTTCGCGGGCTCGACCTCCCGTTGGGTGCCGGTGAACCACGGCACGTTGAACAGTTCGATCCCCAGGCCCGCCACGACGTACGCGCCGACCACGACCGCCGCGGGCACGGGGAGCAGCAGGCTCAGCGGCGCGAACCCGTAGACGCCGAGACCCGCGAGCGCCACCCACCCCTGGGCACGCGGCCGCCAGCGGGCCATCAGGACCGCGCCGACGAGCGCGCCGAGCGTGTACGCGGTCAGGGCCGCGGCGAGCACGGCCTCCGTGCCGTACCGGTCGCGGCTCACCAGCGGCAGCGCGACACCGGTGGCGGAGTAGCCGGTGGCGATCACCGCGGTCAGCGCGCCCAGACCGGCCAGGAACCACGGGTGCCTGCGGGCTTCCCGGAGGCCGTCGACGAAGTCGGCTGTGAAGCGGGGACGGGTCGTCGTGACCGCCACCCGTGCGGTGCCCGCGGGCGGGAGGACGGCGGCGACCAGCCACAGGACGCCGGTCGCGATCAGCAGGACGGGGGTGTCGACGAAGACCGCCACGAGCGCGGTGAGACCGGGCGCCACGAGGGTGGTCACCCGCACGGACAACGTCATGGCCGCGTTCGCCTGCTGCCGCCGGTCCTCGGCGACGACCTCCGCCGCGAGCGCCTGGTACGCGGGGCGACACGCGCCCTGGCCCGCTCCCACCGCCGCGGCGGCCACCGCCATCACCACCGTCGACCGCCCCACACCCAGTGCGATCAGGGGTGACGCGGCAGCGGCGACCAAGCCCGCCCACAGCAGGATGCGCCGTCGTGGGTACCGGTCGGCCAGCACCCCGGCCACCGGCACCGCGACGAGGAACCCCGCCGTGCGCGCGGCCAGGACCACGCCCAGTTCCACCGCACCGATCGACCGGTCGAGCACCGCAAGGCCGAGGATGAACGGCAGCGCCCACGTGGCCAGGCCGGACGCGGTCGAACTCGCCCAGAGCCGGAGGAAGTCCTTGCCGCGCAACGCCGATCGCGTCACCGGTCACCCGCGACGTGCTCGGCCCAACGCCTGAGCACCTGCTCGCCCTCCGCGGCCACGGCGTGGATCTCGTCCGGGGTGATGGTGGTTCCCGCCGGCAGGTGCGGTGCGGTCGCTTCGAGCGCGTCGGCGTCGAACTCGACGTGGAACTGGAAGCCGTACGACGAGCCGACCCGGAACGCCTGCTGTGGGTACAGGTCCGAGCCCGCGAGCCGCACGCCGTGCTCGGGCAGGTCGAACGTGTCGTGGTGCCAGTGCACGACCGGCGGCCGTGGTCCCGCGGGCCCGAGGACCGGGTCGGCGAGCCCGGCGGGCGTGAGCGCGACCGTGCCGACACCGACCTCCAGGTCCGGGCCCTGCCACACCCGTGCGCCCAAGGCCGCGGCGAGGAGTTGCGCGCCCAGGCACACGCCCAGGACCGGTTTGTCGAGGCCAACGCACTTCGCGATGAGGTCGCGTTCCCGTGCCAGGTGCGGGTGGGCGTCGTCGTCGAACGCTCCCATGGGGCCGCCCATGACGACGAGCACGTCGAGGTCCGCCGCGTCCGGCAGGGGCTCCCCGTCATAGGCCCGGACGACCCGGCAGTCCGCGCCGACGGCGGCCAGCGCGGGGGCGATCAGGCCCGGACCTTCGAACGGGACGTGCTGGACCACCACCGCTCGCACGGCGACCTCCTCTTCCGCGCTGTCGACGGCACCAGCATGCCACACTACCGGTAGGAGTCCTACCGATCGTCAGACGGCGGCCGGTTCGTGCTCCAGGCAGTCGGTCCGCAACTCCGCGAGCGGCAGCGGTGTCCTCAGCAGGGCGCAGTGGTGCGGCGCGGCCGGGTCCGAGTGCGCGTCGGGGCGGAAGAAACGGCACGTGGTGCACATGCGCACGACGCTGACCACGCCTCGGCGGTGCAGGTCCGCGATGACGTGCAGGAGACTGTCCAATGTGGTCGCCCGGCTCTCCGGTGACAGGTTCGCCAGCGCGGACAGCAAAGGCTCGTCCCACGACGCCAGCTCGCGGGCGACCTCCTCGCCGCGTTCGGTCAACGTGAGCAGGCGTCGTCGCCCGTCCGAACCGGGGGAGCGGGTCAGGAGTTCCTTGCGCTCCAACGACCCGACCGCGTCCGACAGCGTGGGCGTGGTGACGTCGAACTCCGCGGCGAGGGTGTTGACCTCGCGCCTGGCCAGCGGCTGCCGGGTGAGGGCCAGCACCACCTGCTGCTGCAACGGCGACAGGCCTTGCGCGCGAGCGCTGTGCTGGGCCAGCGAGCGCAGTCCATGCCCCAGGCGTTCGACCGCGTCCGCCACCCGCCGATCGAGGTCGGCCGTCATCGAACACCTCGGGTAGGACTCCTCATCACCTGGATGGTACGCACCGCGGCCCGTGCGTCGCGCCCTGGTGAAACCCCTCTTGTGACGTGGCGCACGGGGTCTTGCGGTCCACGGTCGGGTCCTTATAGTTGGCACTGCCAAGTAATGCTCCGTTCGGAAGGAACCCCTGTCATGCCTCGTCTCACCGTCGTCGACCCCGCCACCGCCGAACCCCGCACCCGCGCCCTGCTCGACAAGGTCGAACGCGCCCTCGGCGTGACGCCGAACATGATGAAGGCGATGGCCAGTTCACCGGCCGTGCTCGACGCCTACCTGTCGTTCAGCGGCGCGCTGTCCAAGGGGCGCCTGCCCGCCGCGGTCCAGGAGCAGATCGCGCTCGTCACGGCCGTGGCCAACGAGTGCGGCTACTGCCTGGCGGCCCACACCGTCCTGGGCGCGCGGGCCGGCGTCAGCGACGAGGACCTCGTGTCGGGCCGCCACGCCCGCGCCGCCGACCCGAAGGTCGAGGCCGCGCTGCGCTTCACCCTCGCGGTCATCTCCACCAAGGGTTTCGTCGCCGACACCGACCTCGCCGCCGTGCGCGCCGCGGGCTACGACGACGGCGAGATCGGCGAGATCGTCGCCGCGGTGGCCCTCAACACCTTCACCAACTACTTCAACTCCGTCGGCGAGACGCAGCTCGACTTCCCCGCGGTCGACGCGACCCTCGGTCACTGATCACTCGGATCGTGCCGCCATCACCGCCATCACCGCCGTCCTAGCCGCGGGCGGCGGTGATGGCTGCCATGGCGGCCCGTGCGCGGAGCTGGCCGGGTGGGAGTTCGCCTTCGGCGCGGGCCTTCGCGAGTGCGGAGGTCCACCACGCCAGGTCGTCGAGCGTGATGGTCAGGCTCGCGGCGGTCATCGGGTTGACGGGCTGGCCGTGCTCGTCGAACGCGTCGTTGACGAACGGGATGACGGTGGCGTTGCGCAGCGGGACGGCCTCGGTCTCGACGAACATCTGCGCCAGGTGCTCGATGGAGCGGATCCCGCCGCCGATGCCCGCGCTGTACCCGACCGTGGCGACGGGCTTGTGCCGGAACCCGAACGACAGCCAGACCGTGTCGATGGCGTTCTTCAACGCGGCCGGGACGCTGTGGTTGTACTCCGGGGTGACGACCAGGAACGCGTCGGAGTCCTTGACCTTCTTGTTCCAGGCCCGCACGAGCGGCTCGGAGTAGGTCGGGTCGGCCAGGTCGCCGATGGTGCCGGAGTGCTCGGCGAAGAACGGCAGCGGCCAGTCCCGCAGGTCCGCGAGCTCCGCGTCGAAGCCCGCGTGCTCCCGCAGGTGGGACAGCACCCAGGGGACGACCCGGTCGGCCGCCCTGGTGGGGCGGGTGCTCGCCGTGATCACCAGAAGTTTCGCCATCGACGTTCTCCTCATCGCGCTAGAACAGTTCGCACAACGTACTGTACGCGACCTTAACTGTATGCGGAGGGTAAAGTGACCCCGGTGGAACGAGCAGCGCCCGCGACGGCCGCCACCGAGGCTTGTGCGGCCGAGCGCTGCACCACGGCCGTCACCGGCCCCGTCGTGGACGTCGCGGGCGGGCTGGTGCAGCTCAGCCACCTGGTCCAGGCCGTCCAGACCCGTGTGGCGCTGCGCCACGACCTGACCCCCGTCCAGGCTCGGCTCCTGTGCCTGCTGCTGGACGGGCCGCGCGGGATGGCCGACCTGGCCCAGATCCTCCGCGTCGAGAAGGCCGCGCTCACCGGCCTGATGGACCGCGTCGAACGCCGCGACCTCGCGCACCGCTCGGCCGTCCCCGGCGACCGCCGCTCACTGCGAGTGGTCCTCACCGACCTCGGCCGCGGCACGGCCAGGGCGTTCCAGTTCGAGGCGTCGGCCGAACTCGCCCACCTCACCGACTTCCTCGACGCCGACGACGGGGACCGCTTCCTGGCCACGCTGGCCGAGATCGTCGACCGCAACCGCCCGCACCCCAAGTAGGGGACTGCCGCTCTTCCGACTTCCTCGTCCGGAGTCCTCTTCAGGCATGCCGAAAAGCGGGTTCCTCGAGGTCTGCCGTGTGCCCGCAGAATTGTGCGACCAACTTGGTCGCAATGTGACTATAGTGGTCGCATGCCTCGCCAGACCCGTCAGCAGATCGACGACGAGATCATCGACCGCACCGCCGCCCTGTTCGCCCGCTACGGCTTCGAGGAGACCTCCCTCCAGCGCGTCGCGGACGCGGTCGGGTACTCCAAAAGCGGGCTGTTGCGCCACTTCCCGTCCAAGGACGCCCTCCAGCGCGCCGTGGTGGACCGGTGCCTGTCCGCGTTGACGGGGATCGTCCGCGACGTGGCCGACATCGGGCCGGGAGCCGAGCGCGACCACGCGGTGCTCACCGGGCTCGCGCGGATGGCGATCCGGTGGCCGGGCTTCATGGCTCTCCTGCTGTGGCGGCTGTTGCAGGAACCCACCGCGAGCGACGTGGCACTCCTGGAGCCGGTCGGCGACGCCATCGTCGAAGCGTTCCTCGTCGGCCCCGACACCGGCCTCGACCGGGCGGTGCGGGTCGTCGGCGCGGTGGGCGCGCTCACCGTCGCGCGGGTCTCGCTGAGCCAGTACCTGTCCACGGACGCCGCGGTGGGGAACCTCGTCGCCGTGGGCTACGACGCGCTGGGCCACACCCGGTCCGAGGGGGAGAACTGACCATGGCGCAACGGTTGTACCGACTCGGGCTGGCCTGCGTGCGCCGCCGTGCCGTCGTCGTGCTCGCGTGGTCTGCCCTGCTGATCGCCGCGTTCGTCGGCTCGGCGACCCTGGCCGCGACCACCGTGTCGACGTTCGAGATCCCCGGACAGGAGTCCACCACCGCGCTGGACCTCCTGCGCGAGAAGTTCGGCGAGACCGCGGGGTCCGGCTCGGCGCAGGTCGTGGTGCGGGCCGCCGCGCTCACCGATCCGGCGACGGCGGCGAAGGTCGGCGACCTGGTCGGGGACCTCGCGAGCCTGCCCGGTGTGGCGACGGCGAGCGATCCCCTCGACCCCGCGGGCGGGGCGTTGTCCGAGGACCGGACCGTCGCCTACAGCACGGTGACCTACCGGGTCCGCGCGCCGGAGATCACCGACGCGCAGCGCGGAGCGCTCCTCGACGCGGTCGAGCGGGCCCGCGCGGACGGCCTCACCGTCGACGTCCGCGGCACGGCCCTGAAACCGCCCGCGAGCGGCGGTGGGTCGGCCGAGGCGATCGGCGTCGTGGTCGCCTTCCTGGTGCTGGTGCTCACCTTCGGATCGCTGGTGGTCGCGGGCATGAACCTGCTGACCGCGCTGGTCGGTGTCGGGATCGGCGTCTTCGGCATCACCGCGCTCACCGGGTTCGTGGAGTTGCAGTCCACCACGCCCGTGCTGGCGGTGATGCTCGGCCTGGCGGTCGGCATCGACTACGCCCTGTTCATCATCAGCCGCTTCCGGCAGGAACTCGGCGACGGCGCACCTGTCGAGCAAGCCGCGGCGACGGCCGTCGCGACGGCCGGGTCCGCCGTTCTCACCGCCGGGCTCACCGTCGCCGTCGCCTTGGCGGGGCTGACGGTCGCGGGCATCCCCTTCCTCACCCAGATGGGCTTGGCCGCCGCCGCGACGGTCGTGCTCACCGTCGCCGTGGCCGTCACGCTCGTCCCGGCGATGCTCGGTTTCGTCAGTGAGCGCGCCAACCCCGGCCGCCCGCGGAGGGTGCGGATCGGCGGCGGGGAGCGGAGGTTCGTCAGCGGCTGGGCGAGGCGCGTCGTCGAGAGTCCGAGGCTGTGCCTGGTCCTCGCGGTCTCGGCGCTCGTCGTGGTCGCGCTGCCCGTGCTGTCGACGCGGACCTCGCTCACCTCGCGCCCCGACGTGGGCAGCACCCAGGCCACAGCCGAACGCGTGCTGGCCGACCAGTTCGGCGAGGGCCGGATCGCCCCGCTGCTCGTGCTCGTGGACGGCGCGGCGTCCGTCGACCGCGCCGCGGAGGTGCGCCAGCGCGTAGCGGCCCTGCCCGGCGTCGCGGTGGCGGCCCCTCCCCGGCCGAACGGGGACGGGTCGGCGGCGCTGATCACCGTCATCCCGCGGCACGGCGCGGACGACGTGGCCACGGTCGACCTCGTGCACGGCATCCGCGCGCTGCGCGCCGACTTCGAGGGCGTGGACTTCTCCGTCACCGGCGGCACCGCCGTGAGCATCGACGTGTCGCAGCAGTTGACCGACGCCCTGCTCACCTACGTCCTGCTCGTGGCGGGGCTGGCCATGGTGCTGCTCGTGCTGGTGTCGCGGTCGGTGCTCGTGCCGGTGGTCGGCGTGCTCGGCTTCCTGCTCACGGCCAGCGCGACCCTGGGAGCCACCACGGCGGTCTTCCAGTGGGGAGTGCTGGCCGAGGTCGTCAACGCGGAGCCCACGGGGCCGTTGATGAGCCTCGCGCCGATCCTCATCGTCGCGATCCTGTTCGGGCTCGCGATGGACTACCAGATCTTCCTCGTCTCGCGGATTCGCGAAGCCCGCACCGGCGGCGGCGATCCGAGAGAGGCCGTCGCGCTCGGGTTCACCAGGGCCGCACCGGTCATCATCGCCGCGGCCGCCATCATGTTCGCCGTGTTCGCGGGCTTCGTGCCGGACAGCGAGTCCACGATCAAGCCGATCAGCTTCGCCCTCGCGGTGGGCGTCCTGCTCGACGCGATCGTCCTGCGCCTGGTCGTCGTGCCCGCGGCGCTCGCCCTGCTCGGTGACGCGGCCTGGCGACTGCCCCGGTGGCTCCGCGGGCTCCCGTCGCCGGAACTGGAGGCGAGCACGTCCTAGCCTGGCGGGATGGTGACCAGGACCAAGGACGGCGGCACGTGGCGCGTCGGGACGCAGGACGACGTGGCGTGGATCGTGGACGGCACGCGGGCGAGCCGCACCATCGCGGCGGCCGTTCCGCCGGTGTTCGACGCCTACGCCACGATCCCGCTGCCCACCGACGACGCGGCGCAGGAGGAGCACGACCGCACGGTCGTCGCCCTGCTGAGCCGGTGGGCGGCGCGGCCGTGGTGGCTGGGCTACCTCGACACCGGGGCCGACGACCTCGTCTTCCCCGACGCGCCGGTGGTGACGCTGTACGCGGGGTGGAGCTACGTCCTGGTCGAGGCCGGACCCGGGCAGGCCGCCACGTGGCGGCGGGAGGGACCGGGGGCGTTCTGGAAGGGCTCGCTGCCCAACCTGGTGTTCCCGGCGGACCGCTCGTGGCTCTACTCGGTGCTGTGGGACGACGACCACGCGAGCCTCGGGGGACCGGAGGCGCTGGTGGACGCGTTCGCGCGCCACCCGATCCTGCACACCGCGCGCGTTCAGTCCTCGCCGTAGAACAGCCCGGTGCGGCGCAGGACCACCCACCGCTCGCCGGGCCGGTCGACCACCACCGGGTACCACCGCGGCTCCAGCGCGGCGCGCACCTCCTCGCCCCGCTCGACCAGTGAACTCACGGCGGGCTCGCCCACGACGATGAGGGCCGACCAGTCGACGTGCGCCATGAGGTGGTCCGCCGTGACCCCGAACCGGGCTTCCAGGAGCACGACCACGTCGTGGCCGGTGTCCGGGCCCGACTCGACCTCGCCGACGTCGGGCACCTCGGCGTCCGAAGTCTCGCCGAAGTCCCGCTCCTCGCGCTGTTCGGACCACACGCGGCTGTCGAGCCCGGTGATCCGCGAGCACAGGTCGAACGCCTGCTCGTCGGACAGGACCAGCGTGACCCGGCGGCCCTCGACCAGGGTGAACGTCAGCTCGGCCTCCGGTGCGCCGCCCGAGCCGGGCTCGGCCTCGACGTGCCCGGCGACCTCGCCGAACAGGACGGGGTCGGCGGGGCTCTCACCGCCCGCGCCCAGCGAGGGCAGGTTCGCGGCCAGGTCCACCACGCACCGCGCGGCGGTCCAGAACGACTCCCTGTCGCGGAACTCCGTGCGGCTCCGGGTCAGCGTCCGCCCGATCCCGAGCGGTTCGACGCACGCCTCCACCGTGCCGCGGTCGCCGTGCCAGGTCGCGAGCACCGCCACGTTGTTGGCCATGCGCTTCCGGTAGTGCTCGACGTCGCCGTCCCGGACGAGTTCCCAGCCCCTCACCACGTCGGTCACGAAAGGTCCCTCCCTGACTGCGGCACGGTCCTCGGACGTGCCGGGCGCGGCGGTCGTTCCTCAAGAGCGGGCGGCGACCAGCAGGGCGAAGGCGGCGATGATCACGGCGACGCGGACGTAGTGGAAGCGGTCCCACCGGTTCATCTGCTCCTTCCAGTCGGCGGGCCGGGTCTCGGGGGTCCAGTTCTTGGTGCGGTTGTTGATGGGGACGAGCAGCAGGATCGACATGACCACGCTGACGACCAGCAGCCCGGCCGCGGTGACGACGAGCCCCGCGCCGCCGTCGTTCCAGCCCGCGACGGCCCAGACCGCGGCGAGGACGAGCGAGCCGATGTACCAGACCGGCATCACGGCGCCGAGCATCCGGCCGCCGTGGGCACGGCCGCTGAGGTAGCTGTCGTCCGGGAGCTTGTCGAGGATCGGGTTGATGACGAAGGCGACGGAGAACTCCACCCCCACCATCACGCCGACGACGACGGTGGTGAGCACCTCGAGTGCGTTGAGCATGGGGACCGCTCCAGTTGTCTAGCGTTGACAGGTGATGTTGCAACGCTAGCGCTACTGCCGCTCTCTTGTCTAGCAGTGCTAGGATCGACCCGTGTCGGTACAGGAACGCAAGGAGCGCGACCGGGCGGACCGCGAACGCCTCATCGTCGCGACGGCCCGTGAACTCGCGGAGCGGCAGGGGTGGGACGCGGTCACCACCCGACGGCTCGCCGAGCGCATCGAGTACAGCCAACCCGTCCTCTACAGCCACTTCCGCGGCAAACGCGAGATCATCGGCGCCGTCGCCATCCAAGGCGCGGCCGAGATGGCCGTGGCGCTGAGGGCCTCGACCGCCGCCGCGGACGGCCCACGAGCGCGGGTCACCGCGCTGGCCCGCGCCTACCTCGACTTCGCCACGCGCAACCCGGCGGTCTACGACGCCATGTTCCAGCTCGACGGCGGTCTGGCGTTCGCCGAGGAAGCCACCCCGGAACCCCTGAAGGACGCCTTCGCCGCCCTGCTGGAATGCCTGGGGGAGGTCGCGGGCGACGGCGTCCACCCAGGACTGTTCACCGAGGTGTTCTGGGCGGCCCTGCACGGCCTGGCGACCCTGACCCGCGCCGGACGGCTGCCTCCGGGAGACGCCGAGCGGCGGACGGAACTGCTGGTGGACCGCCTCGCCGTGCTCTGACCGGTCAGCGGCGGCTCTCGACCGTGAGGTCGCCCGACATCACCGCGCGGAGGTGGTCGCCGGTGAGCACGTCGTGCGGGTAGCCGAGGTCGAGGGCGCTGGCCGCGTCGAGGCGGGCCGTCTGGTCGTCGGTCAGGTCGAGCGTCAGGGCGTCCAGGTTTCCCCGCAACTGCTCGGGTGTACGGGCGCCGATGACGGGTGCCGTCACGCCGGGCCGTCCCAGGTTCCACGCCAGCGCGACCTGGGCGGGCATGCGGTCCACCTCGACGGCGACCTCGCGCACGACGTCGGCGATGGCGAGCGTGCGGTCGGTGACCATGCCCAGTCCGGCGTTGAAGCTCTTGCGGCCGCGTTCCCCCGACGGGGTCAGGTCGGCGCGGGTGTACTTGCCGGACAGCACCCCGCCGCCCAGCGGCGAGAACGGGAGCACCCCGAGCCCCAGGCTCTCGGCCATCGGGATCAGGTCCCGTTCCCCGGCCCGGTTGACGAGGCTGTACTCGATCTGCAACGCCACCAGCGGTGACCAGCCGCGCAGGTCGGCGATCGCCTGGAGGCGGGAGACCTCCCACGCCGGGGCGTTGGACATCCCCACGTACAGGACCTTGCCCTGCCGGACCAGGTCGTCCATGCCGCGCAGGACCTCCTCGCCCGGTGTCGCGGCGTCCCACACGTGCACGTACAGCAGGTCCAGGTAGTCGGTGTCGAGCGCGCGCAGGCTGTGCTCCACGGACGCGACCAGGTTCTTGCGGTGGGAGCCGCCGGAGTTCGGGTCGCCGGGCGTGCGCAGGGTGGAGTACTTCGTCGCCAGCACCAGGCCCTCGCGCCTGCCGCGGGTGAGGTCGCCCAGCAGCCGTTCGGAGCCGCCGTAGGAGGCGGCGGTGTCGACGAAGTTGCCGCCGCGCTCCACGTAGGTCTCGAACAGCGTGCGCGCGTCGTCCGGCTCGGAGCCCCAGCCCCACTCGTTGCCGAAGGTCGCCGTGCCCAGTGCCAGCGGCGAGACCCGCAGCCCGGAACGGCCTAGCAGCCGGTAGGTGTCGAGGGTGAGCGCCATCGTGTTCTCCCGTGCTCGTGGTCGTGGACGGGCACCAGCCTGCGACCGGCGCGGGCGGGGGATAAGGGAAAGCACTTCCTGGGAACAGCCGTCCTACCCCGGCTGTTGAACCTTCCATGATCACCGACGCAGTGGACGTGACGCGGGAGCTGGCCGCGTTCCTGCGGAGCAGGCGGGAACGCCTGGACCCGCGGGACTTCGGCCTCCCGTCGAGCCGGAAGTCCCGGAGAACGCCGGGGTTGCGCCGGGAAGAGGTCGCCGAACTGGCCGGGGTCAGCGTCGACTACGTCGTGCGGCTGGAACAGGCACGCGGCCTGCGGCCCTCGGTGGACGTGGTGGAGGCCCTGGCGGGTGCGCTGCGCCTGCCCCCGGACGAACGCGCCTACCTCTTCGGCCTGCTCCGGCACCGCCCCCACGCCGATGGCAAGGCCGCGACCACGGCGTCACCGTCGCTGGTCCGCCTGCTCGACGACCTGTCGCCGCGACCCGCCATGGTGCTGAACCACCGCTTCGACCTGCTGGCGTGGAACACGGAGATGACGAGGGTGCTGCTGGACTTCGACACCCTGCCACCGCGCGAGCGCAACGCGATCCGCCTGTGCCTGCTGCACCTGCGGGTCCGCGAGCTGTACGTCGACCGCGACCGCGTCGTGCGCGACGGCATCGCCCACCTGCGCACCGCGTGGGCCGCCCACCCGGAGGACCGGGAGTTGGCCGACCTCATCACCGAGTGCGTGACGGGCGACGAGGAGTTCGCGCGCCTGTGGGCGGAGCGGGACGTCAAGGTCAACGGCCGCGGCCACAAGACGATGCGGCACCCGGTGGCGGGCGAGATCGTGGTCGAGTTCGAAACCCTCGTCCCCGTTCAGGACCCGGACCAGTTCCTGGTGATCTACCGCGGCGCGGACGAGGACAGCCGGTCCGCGTTGGACGGTCTCTGCGTCACCTCAGCGCGGTGAGGCCGCGAACCGACCGCGTCAGCAGGGGAGCCAGGGACGCGATGACGAAGGCGATCCCGCCGACGAGCGCGACGGTCCGCGCGCCCCAGTGCTCCGCGGCGGGCCCGACGAGCAGGAGGCCGAGGGGGATCGAGGCGAACGACAGCAGGTCGTCGTAGGAGGAGACGCGGGAGAGCACGTCCGGGCGGATGTTCCCCTGCACCGCCGTGTCCCAGGTGACGCCGGAGACGGTGAACCCGATGGCGCTGAGGACGGCGCACACCAGCAGGACCGGGAGGTCGGCGCCGGTGCCGAGCGCGAACAACGGGAGCGCGCCGAGCGTCGACGCCATGGCTCCGGTCCGGAGTGGCCTTCGTGGTGCGAGCCGGTACATCAGCAGGCCCGTCGCCACCATGCCGACCGCGCGCACGCTCAGGACCAGCCCCCACGCCGCCCCGCCGTGGTCGCGCGCGGTGAGGGCCGGACCGAGCACCTGCCACGGGCCGACGTTGGCGAGGTTCACGACGAAGAACGCCAGCGCCATCGTCCACATCCACCGGATCGCCCGGAACTCGTGCCAGCCCGCGCGGATATCGGGCAGCAGGCTGCCCCGTGCCCCGCTCACCCGTGCCGTGGACGGCAACCGGGACAGCAGCGCGGCGGCGACCAGGAAGCTCAGCGCGTCCGCCGCCACGGCCCACCCGCCGTTCGTGGCAGCGGTGATGACCCCGGCGAGCGCGGGACCCGCGATCCGGGTGGTGTTGCGGCTCAACGACAGGGCGGCGTTGGCGCGGTGCAGGTCCGCCGGGGCGACGAGTTCGGGCACGATCCCGCGCAGCGCGGGTGAGGCGAACGCCTCGAGCACCCCGTGGGCCAGCGCCAGCAGGCTGACCAGCAGGAGGTCGAACCCACCGGTGAGCAGGACCACGGCCACCCCGGCCTGGGTGAGGCCCGCGCCGAGGTTCGCGTGGACCAGGAGCGTCTTGCGGGAGAACCGGTCGGCCGCCGCGCCGCCGACGAGCAGCACGACCAGCTGGGGACCGATCCCAGCGGCCATCACGACGCCGAGGTCGGTGGCCCGCCCGGTCGCGCCGAGGACGCCCAGCGCCAACGCGACCGAGGACATCGAGGAACCGAGCAGGGACACGGAACGGGCGGCCAGGAAGACTCGGAAGGGAGGGGCGATGATCACGGGCCCGAGGATGGCGGTGTTAGCGTCGAGCCCTCCAGCTTTGCGACAAAAGGCGCAACGATGACCCTGCTCCGCCTGACCTCCACCGGTGTGGCGCGCTCCCACTTCGCGGTGTCACCGCTGGCCGAGACCGTGGGCACGCTCATCGCGCTCCACCGGTCCACCACCGACCCGTGGCTGCCGGTGCGCCAGACCCCGTCGGCCTACCGCGCTTGGCTGGCCGGGAACACCGTCGCGGCAGGTCTGCTCGGCCTCGTCGCCACGACGAAGTGGTTCCCCGACGTGGTCGCCGTCCCACCCGCGGGCGGCCGGGAAACCCGCTTCGCGGACGAGTTGGCCGATGTCGCCGCGTTCTCCGACACCCAAGTGCGCGCGACCATCGACGACGCCGTCGCCGCCTCCCACCGTTCGGACACCTCCTGGCTCCCCACCACAGGCGCGGCCTCCCACATCGCCGCCGTGCTGGAAGAGGGCTGGCACCGCTTCGTCGAACCCGACTGGCCACGCAGACAAGCGGTCATCGACCGCGAGATCACCTACCGCGCGGACCTGGTGGCCGCCCACGGATGGCAGAAGGCCGTCACCGGCATGACCCGCCGGTCGACCTGGGTGGCCCCGGACGCGATCCGCTTCAACCACGGCGACTGGCAGGACGTCCCGATCGGCGACAACGGCCTGACCTTCGTCCCCTACACCACCAGACAGGGCTTCTGGACCTGCGAACACCCACCCCGCTACGCCTTCGTCTACCCCGCCCGCGGCCCCGCCACCCACTCTCACTCCACCTCCACAGACCCTCTCTCCGTCCTTTTAGGACCAGGAAGGGCCCGAATCGCCAGAGAACTCACCACCCCCACCACGAGCAGCACCCTGGCCACCACCCTGAACCTCTCCCTGGGCACGATCAGCGCCCACCTGGCAGTCCTCCGCAAATCAGGCATCGCAACCCGCACCCGCTCCGGCCGCCACGTCCTCTACCGCCTGACAGACCGCGGCACGACCCTGCTCACCCTGCTCCACGACGAGAACCCGTAGCGGGCCCGCCCGAGCCGCTCGGCTAGGCGGGAGTGTTCGTTCACCTTGGGCCCAAGGGGCCGGGCAGCTGGAACTTGACGCGCAACAAAGGTTTGTCGACGATGCGATCGAAAACGGCGAACGCACTGAGTCGGGGGAGCGTGTCGGGATGAGTAAAAAGCCGCGCATATCATTTCGTGAAGAAGTCATTGCCAGGTTTCGCTTTCTTGTCGACGAACTTGGGGCCAGTGAGCAGGCTGTCGGCGATCGGCGGATTCCATGCGTCCGATATGACGGTGAAGGCTTCGGCTACTTCGTCGTCATGGAGGAGCGATCTGTGGTGGTGAGTGTTGTTCTCCCCACTTCGGAGAACTCGTCCTATGTCGCTGCTGACCTGCATGAAGTCGTCAACGCGGCGGCTCTGGCGCCCCGGCAGTCGGTGCTGGTCAGCGCTGGCACGTCTCACGCACTGTTGCGGTCCCTGGACAGTCAAGCTGGATGGGTCAGGGTTGTCCATCCGCTTGTTGTAGGTGCCGGTGGAGTTGCTTTGCTGCGGCGAGCTCGAGGATGAGGCTCACCTGTTTTGTGCCAACGGCAATGCGATCAAAGTGAGTGCGGCTGCGGGGAGGCCCAGGGTTGAGGCGGGGAGCCAGTGTTGGGCGAGGCCGCCCAGTGCGCCGCCCGCGGCGATGCCCAGGTAGATCGCCGACGAGTTGAGGCCTAGCAGTACCGGTGAGGACGCTGGGGCGAAGGTGATCAGGCGTTGTTGTTGTGCCACGGTCGGCATTCCGACCGCGATGCCCCAGAGCAGGGCTCAAACGGTGGTCGTGGTGAGGTTGCCGATCACGAGCGGGCTCAGGGCCAGTAGGGCGGTGAGGCTGGTCAGTGCGATCGCGACGACCGTGGACGGCGGGAAACGGTCCACCAGTCTGCCCGCGAGCAGGTTGCCGGTGAGGGCTCCGATGCCCCAGATGAGCAGGACCACGGTGAGTGTTCCCGACTTGCCGCCGGTGGCGGTCGTGGTCGCCTCGCCGATGTAGGTGTAGAGCACGTACGGGGCCGCCATCGACAGCGACGTCACCAGCAGCACGACCAAGACCCGGCTTTGCCGCAGTGGGGCGAGGCGGGCTCGGAGGGTTGTCGCGGGCAGAGTGATCTTCGGTAGGCCGAGTGCTACGCCGATGGCCGCGACCGAGCCGAGTGCGGCGACCGCCCACAGCGTGAGGTGCCAGTCGTCGCGGCCGATCAGCGTGCCCAGGGGGAGGCCGAGCGCGGTGGACAAGGAGAGTCCACCCAGGACGAACACCAGTGCACGGCCGCGTCGTTCCGGTGGGGAGATCGCCGCCGCGGTGCTGGAGGCGGTGGAGGTGATGATGCCCGCGCCGACGGCTGTTAGCACGCGTGCCAGCAGCACGGCGGTGTAGTCGTCGCTGAGTGCGGTGGCGGCGTTGCCGATGACGAACACGGTCAGCGCGAGCAGCAGTGCCGAGCGGCGGTCGAACGAGCTGGTCGCCCAGCCCAGCACGGGCGCGGCCACGGCGAAGGTCAGGGCGAACGCGGTCACGAGCTGGCCCGCGGCGGGGACGCTCACGTGGAGGTCGGCCGAGATCGCGGGGAGCAGGCCCGCGATGACGAACCCGTCGGTGCCGACCGCGAAAGTGGCCAGGGACAAGGGGAGCAGTCGTTTCAGCATGGTTCCGTCCTCGTCGTGATCGTTGGACGGACATCAAACTAACGGTTGGTTGGATCGTTGTCCAACTATCAAATCGACGGGTACCCTCGCGGTCGAGGAGGTGTCCCGATGAGGGAGCCGTGGCAGCCGACGGCGGCCGAGATCAAGCTCGTCGACGTGCTCAACGCGCTCGCCGACCCGATCCGGCTGGCCATCGTGGCGAGGCTCGTCGACCTGGGCAGCGAGAACTGCGGGGACATCAACAGCGACATGGACGTCCACAAGTCGACGATGTCGCACCACTACCGCGTCCTGCGCGAGGCGGGGGTGACCCTCACGGTCGTCCAGGGTCGCCAGCGGCTGGTGAGCCTGCGCCGCGACGACCTGGACGCGCGCTTCCCCGGTCTGCTCGACTCGGTGCTCGCCGCCGTGGCCGATCAAGAGCGCCTGGTCGAATCCGAGTCGTCCGCCTGAGCCGTTCGGCGTATTACTTCCAGAACACGTGCATAAACGTAAATGGACTGGTCGGCGAATTCGCGCTGTTCGACAGGGTGGCGAGGTCAAGGCGATCTGATCTGCGTATTTCCAGGTAATCTTGGAATTCGTGCCATGTTCGAGCGCCTGTAATTCGGTTAGCGGAATTGGTGCGCCTTGTGATGTAGGCGTGAGGGCTGTTCGGACTAAATCTGTCGAATAGTCACCCTGGAATGCGCCGAATAATTGCGGTTCCGTGTGTGGTTTCGGTAATTTGGCGTGGCCCTGCGTGAAGATCCTTTGTGAGTCACCGAACGGGGAAGGTGTCGGGGATCATGGTCGCCTGGAGTCAGCGTCGTCGGTCGTCTGGGGTCAGTCGGAAGGCCGTGGTGCTGGGGGTGGTGGTGGCTGTGGTCGTCGGGTTGGTGCCCGAGGTGGTGCGGGTCGCCGAGCCTCGGCCGCTGCCCGTCGGGGTCGCGGTGGCGGGTGATGGGGCGGTTGACGTTCCCGCGCATCCGGAAGGGGCCGCGTTCAACCCCAACCAGCTCAAGGGAATTCAGACCGCTGATCCCGGTGCGAAGGTCAACCTGATCCAGCCGCCCACGCCGGACAACACAGGTGACGCGCGGGTGAGTTATCCCATCGAGGTGCCACCCGGGCGGGGTGGGGCTCAGCCGACCGTCGAGCTGTCCTACGACTCGTCCGCCGACAACGGGTGGGTCGGTGTCGGGTGGCAGGTCGCCTTGCCGTCCATCACGATCGACACCCGGTGGGGTGTGCCGCGGTACGACGGTGGGCTGGAAACGGAGACGTACCGGCTCAACGGGGAGGAGCTCACGCCCGTTGCGCACCGGACCGAGTTGACGGCCCGCAGTGCGGAGAAGGTGTTCCACACCCGCGTCGAAGGGCGGTTCGAGCGGATCGTGCGGCACGGTGACAACCCCCGGAACTACTGGTGGGAGGTCACCGACAAGAACGGCACGAGGTCGCTCTTCGGTGGGCAGCCGGACGGCGCGGCCGAGAGCACGACGCTGGCCGACGAGTTCGGCAACATCGCGGTGTGGGCGTTGCGCGAGGTGCGGGACGCCAACGACAACTTCGTGCGCTACCACAACGTCCGGGTCTCGGACATGGGCGTGGCGGGCGGCACAGTGCCGGGCTTCGCCCTCTACCCGAAGCGGATCACCTACACCGGGCAGGGCAAGGTCGAGGGCCGCTACTCGATCACGTTCACCCGCGACCGGGAGCGCGGCGAGTCGCGGCGCCAGGACGTCGACATCGACGCGCGTTACGGGTTCAAGCAGGTCACGGCCGATCTGCTGCGCCGGATCGACGTCTACCTCGACGACAAGCCGATCCGCGCCTACGAGCTGGACTACCGCACGGGCGCGTTCGCCAAGACCCTGCTGCGGTCGGTGTCCCAGTACGGCGAGGACCTGCGGATCTTCACCACCCACACGTTCGACTACTTCGACGACATCCGCACTGACGACGGCGACTACCGCGCGTTCTCCGACGCGGCGGACTGGACCGCCCACGACGACTCGCTCGGCGCCTCGGTGCCCGACGGCGAGGCGAGCGCCTTGAACGCCAGCACCTCCACCGGCGCGGGTGGGCACCTGTACGTGGGCTTCAACCCGGCCGTGCCGCGCAAGTCCGGGTCGGCGGGCGGCAAGGTCGGCTACCACGCCGGGTCGGCGGAAGGGCTGCTCGCGCTGGCTGATGTGAACGGCGACTCGTTGCCGGACAAGGTGTTCCGCACCGGAGCCGGGGTGTTCTACCGGCCGAACCTGTCCGGGCCGGGCGGGGAGTCGAGGTTCGGCGACACGCCGATCAGGCTGGCGAACCTGCCGGGGATCTCCTCGGAGTCGACCCGGTCCGTCACCTCCGGCGTCGAGTCCTTCATCGGGGTGGCCGCTCAGCTCGACCACGTCTCCACCACCACGCGCACCGACCGCTACTTCTCCGACGTCAACGGCGACGGCCTGGCCGACCTGGTCACCAATGGCAGCGTGCTGTTCGGGCACCTCGACGCCAACGGGAATCCCGCCTACAGCGCGAACAGCAACGACACGCCCGTGCCGATCGGCACCGGCGGGGTGAGCGGGTCCGTCGTCGGCGACCAGACCGCCGAGTTCGAGCGGCAGGTCGACGCCTTCCCCCTCCTGGACGGCGTGCGCCGGTGGGTCGCGCCCTACGACGGCACCATCCGGATCGCCGGTGGCGTGCAACTGGCCGACGACGCCGGAACCGACCGCACCGCCGACGGTGTCCGCGTCGCCGTGCAGCACGAGAACGCCGAGCTGTGGTCGCAGCGCATCCTGCCGAACGACCACACCCGCTACACGCCGTCCGGTGTGGACGCCGTGCAGGTCCGCCGCGGTGAACGGGTCTACTTCCGCGTCCAGTCGGTGCTGGACGGCAAGTTCGACCAGGTCGCCTGGGACCCGGACATCACCTACACCACCCTGCCCGCTGGCACCGACGTGAACGGCCTGGACGAGCACCGCTTCCTCGCCTCGCGCGACTTCACCCTCGGCGGCCGCCCCTCCACGGTGACCGCTCCGGTGACCGGGACGCTGCACCTGTCCGGCGACGTGTCGAAGGTCGGTCCGACCACCGACGACGTCGCCGTCGTGATCACCCGCAACGGTCGGGAGGTGTTCAGCAGGAACCTCCCCGCCGCCGCGGGCGGGACCGTGCCGGTCGACCTCGACATCCCGGTGTCGGCCGACGACACGCTGTCGTGGCGGCTCCGGGTGGACTCGCCGATCGACGCGGGCGCGCTGCACTGGGTCCCGTCCGCGCACTACACGGCGGCGGACGGGGGAGTGCCGGTCGTCGACCGGGACGGCAACCCGACCATGAAGATCAGTCCGCCGTACGACCTGGACCTGTACCCGGTCGACACGCTCACCGCGCCGCAGGACGGCTACACCGCCACCCGCACGGGTGAGCTGACCGTGCAACCGGAACTGGCCTTCGACCAGGCCCTCGACACCCGAGTCGTGTTCACGGTCAAACGCCGGGGCGCGTTGCTGGCCAAGAAGGTCATCGACGTCGTCGACGGCCAAGTGCCCGCGCCGGAGTCCTTGCGCGTCCAGGTGAACGCGACCGAGGGCGACGAGCTGTTCTTCGACTTCTCCACCCTGGACACGACAGTGCCCGCGCGGTTGACCGCGCAGTCCGCGTCGGTCAGCACCGACGGCGTGGTGTTCGACCCGGTGCCCAGCGCCCTGCACGCCTCCGCCGACCAGGGCGCGTTCGCCCAGCCCTACCGGGGGTGGGCCGCGATCGGCTACCAGGGCAACCGCGACCGCGCCACCGCCCCGATCGTCCAGGGCGACCTGGCGATCGACCAGAACTACCGCGACCGCATCCCCGCCGCTCCACGGGAGCAGGACGTGCCGGGGTTCGAGGGCCGGGTCACGCCGCCCAACGCGGTCGTGCTCGCGCCCAAACCCGCTCAGGGCCGGTGGGGCAGCGAGGACGGCAACACCTGGATCGCCGGAACGGGCGCCACGAGTTCTCGCCTCGGCACCGACCGGATCGACGTGGCCCGCGACTCCGACTTCGCGGGCGCGACCGGCGTGCCCAGGGTGGCCGACAGCAGGCAGATCTCGACCACGTTCGGCGCGAGCCTGCCCGGCGTGCCGATCGGCGCAGGGGCGAGCGTGGCCAGGGGCCGGAGCAGCGGCCAGGTGGACTTCCTCGACCTCAACGGCGACAGCTTCCCCGACGTGGTCGGCTCGGCCGGGATCCAGTACTCGGACATGACCGGCGGTCTCGGCGGCACCCGAGGCGACCTGGGTGTCGGCAACGTCCGGGAGAGCGACTCCAACGCCTTCACCGCCTCGGCGAACGCGGGCAGTCCGGCCCGCACGGCCGCCGACGGCCGCGGGTTGGCCGCGCCGTCCGCCGACCGGTCCGCCGCCACCGCCCAGAACGGCAGCGAGATGCCGAGCCTGGGGATCGGCGGCAGCACGGGCGGCGGTGAGTCCGACGGCAGGTTCGACCTGCTCGACATCAACGGCGACAGCCTGCCCGACCGCGTCCACGACAACGGCACGGCGGCGCTCAACCTCGGGTACCGGTTCGCCGCGCCCGAACCGTGGCCCGGCGGCCCGCTCAACGACGCCACCACCCGCAACTCGGCGGTCGACCTCGGCTTCAACACCGACTTCTACGGCCTGGCGGGCGGTGTGTCGGCCTCGACCGGGACGTCCAGGACGGAGGCGAGCCTCACGGACATGAACGGCGACGGCCTGGCCGACCGGGTGTTCTCCCGCGGCGGCGATCCGTTGGCCGTCGCCATCAACACCGGCAGCGGGTTCCTCGCGCCCGTCCCGTTCCAGGGCGGTTTCGGCGGGATCACCGCCGACAAGAACTCCAGCCTCGGCGCGGGCGCGTACTTCGTCTTCGGGTTCTGCCTGGGGATCTTCGCGGGCGGCTGCGTCGTGTTCAACCCCGGCGCGGACGTGTCGACCGGCATCGGCCGGTCCGAGGTGGCGCTGCGCGACGTCAACGGCGACGGGTACCCCGACCAC
The DNA here is from genome assembly GCF_042738955.1 of Umezawaea sp. NPDC059074. Lineage (NCBI taxonomy): Bacteria > Bacillati > Actinomycetota > Actinomycetes > Pseudonocardiales > Pseudonocardiaceae > Umezawaea > Umezawaea sp. NPDC059074. The sequence continues at coordinate 13,702 of NZ_JBHYHC010000027.1, read as the reverse complement.
GTCCGGTCCACCCGCGACAGTGAACTGGTCGTCGCGGAGAACCGGACCGGCCGGACGAACCTGCTGCGGTCGGTCGACCGGCCGTTGGGCGGCAGGGTCGACCTCGACTACACCCGCGACGGCAACACCACCGACCTCCCGCAGTCGCACTACGTGCTGTCGAGCACGAGGGTGTTCGACGGCCACCCCGGCGACGGCCAGGACGTGCGGCTGTCCACGTTCCGCTACGAGAACGGCCAGTACGACCGGCTGGAGCGGCAGTTCCTCGGCTTCGGCCGCGTGACCAGCGAGGAGCGCGACCCCGGCGCGGGCGACGCGGTGTTCCGGACGGTCGGCACCGAGTACCGCACGGACAGCGTCTACGCCCGCGGCCTGGTCACCCGGTCGACGACCGCCGACGCGGCGGGACGGCTGTTCACGGAGTCGGTGAACACCTACGCGTTGCGCGACGTGGGCACCGGCAGGGCGGCCGACCCGCGCAGCACCACCGCCACGGTGTTCCCGCTGCTGGCGCGGTCGGAACGGCGGTCCTACGAAGGCCTGCCGACCGCGGGCAAGTCGACCTCCTCGGAGTTCGAGTACGACGAGTACGGCAACACGACACGGGTCTTCGACGCGGCGGACGTCGGCACGGCCGACGACGTGGAGACCCGCACCGGGTACACGGCGGCCGATGCCGCCTGCCGGGAAAGGAACATCGTCGGCATCGCCAACGCCGTCCAGGTCGCGGGTGTCACGCCGAAGACCCTGCTGCGCGAACGGCAGTCCACTGTGGACTGCAAGACGGGAAACGTGACGCAGCAGCGCGCCCTGCTGGCCGACGGCTCGAGAGCGGTCACCGACCTGGAGTACCTCGGCAACGGCAACCTCAAGGCCGTGGTCGGCCCGGCGAACAAGACCGGCCAGCGCTACCGGCTGGACTACGGCTACGACCCGGTGGTCGGCGTGTACGTCGAAACCGTGGTGGACAGCTTCAACCTCAGGTCGGTGATCACCCACAACTACAAGTACGGCCTGCCGGAGAGCACCGTCGACGAGAACTTCCAGCGGGTGCACTACAACTACGACCGGGTGGGCCGCGTCGACTTCGTGGCGGGACCGAACGAGATCCCCGAGAACCGGGTGACGATCGACTTCGAGTACCACCCCGAGGCCGAGGTCCCGTACGCGGTCAGCAGGCACATCGACAACACCGCGACGGGCGTGCGCGACGACACCATCGACACGGTGCAGTTCGTCGACGGGCTCGACCGGGTCGTGCAGACGAAGAAGGACGCCAGCGTCCCGCCCCGGCCGGGTGCGGAGCCGGAGGCCGCGATGATCGTCTCCGGCAAGCAGGTGTTCGACTTCGCGGGCCGGGCCGTCGAGTCGTACTACCCGGTCACCGAACCCAAGGGGGACGGCAACTTCGCGTTCAACGCCGCCGTCGACACCGTGCGGCCGACGCGGACGGGCTACGACGTCCTCGACCGCACGACCCGCGTCGCCCTCCCCGACGACACCGCGTCCACGACGGCGTACGGGTTCGGGACGGACCGGGCCGGGACGACCCGGTTCGAGATGGTCGGCACCGACGCCAACGGCAAGCAGCGCCGCACGTACAGCGACCTGCGCAAGCTGACCACGGCGGTGAAGGAGGCCAACCCCGCGGGCGGTCAGCCGGTGATCTGGACGAGCTACGGCTACGACCCGCTCGGCCAGATCACCGCGGTGACCGACGACCGCGGCTTCACCACGAAGGCGGTCTACGACAACTTCGGCCGCCGCACGGTGATCGACAGCCCGGACTCCGGGAAGACCGAGACGGGCTACGACCTCGCGGGCAACGTGATCACGAAGGTGACGCCGAACCTGCGCGGGAAGCGCAAGGCGATCGAGTACGACTACGACTTCACCAGGGTCACCGGCATCCGGTACCCGGTCTTCACCGGGAACAACGTCAGGTACACCTACGGAGCGCTGGGCGCACCGGACAACGCGGCGGGCCGGATCACCGAGATCCGCGACGCCGCGGGCACCGTCACCTGCGGCTACAGCGCCCTCGGCGAGACCGTCCGGGAGACCCGCACGCTCGGCGGCAGCGCGCTGGACGCCGGGACGTCCTTCACCACCCTCACCCGGTTCGACTCCTTCAACCGCACGCTCCAGACGACCTACCCCGACGGCGAGCAGGTCACCTACGGCTACGACAGCGGCGGGCAGGTCACCACGGCGACGGGCGCCAAGGGCGGCCGGGACTACCCGTACCTGACCCGGCAGGACTACGACAAGTTCGAGAACAAGGTGGTGACCCAGAACGGTTCCGGCGTCCGCACGACCTACAGCTACGACGAGGAGGACCGCAGGCTGGCGACGCAGAAGTCGCAGCAGCCGGGCGGGGGCGAGTTCCAGGCCCTGTCCTACCAGTACGACAGCGTCGGCAACGTCACGCGGCTCACCAACGACGTCCCCGCCCAGGCCCCGAAGGGCATCGGCGGACCGAGCACGCAGACCTACACCTACGACGACCTGTACCAGCTCACCTCGGCGACCGGCGAGTACCGCGCGCCGTCCGGGAAGGTCGACCGGTACCAGGTGGACATGGCCTACGACAGCATCCACAACACCACGAGCAAGACGCAGAAGCACGAACTCGTGACCGCGACCGGTGGCGTCCAGACGCAGAGCCCCACGACCTACTCGCTGCGCTACACCTACGACCAGTCCCGGCCGCACGCGGCGACCAGGATCGGCCAGGACACCACCAGGTTCGACGCCAACGGCAACCAGATCGACATCACCACGAAGGACCGGAGCGTCCAGGCGTTCGGCGGGTCGCTGTTCGAGGCGACGACCTCGGACAAGCGCACCCAGTTCGTGTGGGACGAGGAGAACCGGCTCGCGTGCGTCACCGACGGCGAGGACGACACGGTCGACCAGGACCCCGAGTCCTGCGACGGTCGTGACGTGGACCTGGTGGCCCGGTTCGTCTACGACGACTCGGGCAACCGGATCGTCAAGGACGGCGACGACAAGCACATCTCGCCCAGCCGGGACTTCAGCAAGGTCGGCACCCAGTCGTTCAAGCACGTCTTCGCGGGCGACACGCGGGTGGTGACCAAGAAGGTCGAGAGCGGGCTGGAGGACGAGCTGTTCTACTTCCACGCCGACCACCTCGGCTCGTCCGGCCTGGTGACCGACGCGACCGGGAGGCTGGTCTCCCACCAGGAGTACTTCCCGTTCGGCGAGACGTGGGTCTCCGAGAGCGGGGCCAAGACGCCGGTGCCGTACCAGTACAACGGCAAGGAGTTCGACAAGGAGACCGGCCTCTACTTCTACGGCGCGCGCTACCTCGACCCGAGGACCCAGCTCTGGCGGTCGACGGACCCGGCCACGTCGTCCTACCTGGACGGTGATCCCAACGGCGGCGTCTTCGCCAGCGCCAACCTGGCCTCGTACACCTACGTCCAGAACAACCCGGTCGCCCACCGCGACCCGACCGGCCGGTGGGGCAGGGCCGGGCACCAGTACACGATGGAGGCCGCCGCGCTGGCCGCCGGACTGCCGCCGGAGACCGCGCGGGCGCTGGGGCAGGCCGCGTGGGCGCCGGACACCGACGGCCGCAGCGCGACCGCCGGGAGTTCCATCGCGGGATCGCTGGTCCCCGGCTACGCGGGCGCGGACTCACGGGCGATCCACCTGCTGACCGGCGAGAACGCCGAACGGGTGCAGGCGAGGGCGGACACGGCGTTCGGCTGGGTCGTGCACGACATCGTGCTGAACAAGAAGACGATCACCGAGCAGGACCAGAACGTCCTGCACTCCTACGGCGACTCGTTCGCCCACGTGGACACGGAGTCGAGTTCCAAGCCGGGTTGCCCGTGCATGTTCAGCCTGCCGGTCGGCCACGCGGCCACGGCGTTCGGCGGCCACCAGCCGGACATCCCGTCCGCGAACCCCGGCCAGTACCGCCAGTACGTCATCGGTCTCTACGGCACCTTCGCCAGGGTGGCGAAGCAGGCGAAGCTGCAACCGAGGATGGACCTCAACAGCTTCCTGTCGACGATGATGACCACCGTGTCCCCGATGGGCCCGCGGGACGACGAGAAGCAGGAGGGGCGCAACATCAAGAACGTCATCCGGACCCTGCAGGGGATGCGGATCAACGACTGGAGGTAGGGGAGAGCCCTAGGCCTTGACGATGGCGGCCAGGTAGGCGTCCATCGCCTGGAGGTTCTTCGTCAGGCACGCGTGGCGCTCGGCCATGCGGCCGCGTTCCCGGCGGATCCGGTCCACGAAGTCCGGGGCGGGGTAGCGGGAGTCCGCGGCCTCGGCCAGGCAGGGGAGGACGGCGCGGATGATCTCGGTCGTCAGGCCCGCGCCCAGCAGGCTGCGGATCTGCTCGACCCTCTCGACCAGCGGCTCGTCGTAGTCGCGGTAGCCGTTCTCCTCGCGCCTCGGCGTGAGGAGGCCCTGCTCCTCGTAGTAGCGCAGCAGCCGGGCGGACACGCCGGTCCGCTCGGACAGCTCCTTGATCCTCATCACAGCTCCCTGGCCGCCGCTTGCCTTCACACCGATGTCAAGGTTGGAGCCTAGTCGAGCCACCGCGAACGCGGAGGGCCGACGAATCCGGGGTGAACCCCCGGCAGGCCGAAGGACACTCGTGAGCACCACACAGATGACCGTTGCGCGGACCCCGTCCGCGGAACGGCTGCCCCTCCAACCCCTGATCGCGCTGTTCACCGCGGGGCTGATCACCACCCTGACCGAGGCGCTGCCCGCGGGCGTGCTGCCGCAGATGAGCGGCGCGCTGGGGGTGTCGGAATCCGTGGCGGGCCAGACGGTCACGATCTACGCGGTCGGCACGCTGCTGACGGCGATCCCCGTCAGCCTGGCCACCGCGTCGTGGCCGCGCCGCCACCTGCTGCTGGCGGCGCTCGCCGGGTTCGTGCTCGCCAACCTCGTGACCGCCGTCTCGCTCAGCTTCCCCGTCACGATGGGCGCCCGGGTCCTCGCGGGCGCGTCCTCCGGCGTGGTGTGGAGCCTGCTCGGCGGGTACGCGTCCCGCCTGGTCGGGCCGGGTCTGCGGGGCCGCGCGATGGCGTTCGCCATGGCGGGCACGCCCGTCGCCCTCTCCCTCGGGGTCCCGGTCGGGGCGTACCTCGGCAGGGCGGTCGGGTGGCAGCTCACGTTCGGCGTCGTCACGGCCCTGACCGGGCTGCTGGTCGGCTGGACCCTCTGGAGCCTGCCGAACTTCCCCGGTCAGCAGGCCGAGGACCGGATCCCGTTGCGCCGGATCTTGCGCCTGCGAGGTCTCCGCACCGTTCTCGTGGTGACGGGCGTGTTCGTGCTCGCGCACACGATCCTCTACACCTACATCGCGCCGATCCTCGCCGACGTCGGGCTGCGCGACCAGGTCCAGTGGATCCTCCTCGACTTCGGCATCGCCTCGATCGTCAGCATCTGGCTCACGGGCGTGCTCATCGACCGGCACCACCGCCGACTCGTCGTGCTCAGCACCGCGCTGTTCGCCGCGGCCGCGGGGGTGCTGGCCGTGGCGGCGGCGAGTCCCGCTGTCGACTACGTCGCAGTGGCGGCGTGGGGGCTGGCGTTCGGGGGAGCGGCGACCCTGCTCCAGTCGGCGCTGATGAGGGCCGCGGGCGAGCACGCCGACGTGGCGCAGTCGTCGATGGTGACGACCTGGAACCTGGGCATCGGCCTGGGCGGGCTGGTCGGCGGCGCGCTCCTCGCGGGTTTCGGCTCCGAGTCGCTGCTGGTCGCGGCCGTGGTGCTCCTGGTGCCGACCGCGCTCGTCGTGGTGCTGGCTCGGGGGTACGCGTTCCCGAAGCGCGGTCCGGTCGCCGGGTAGGGCGGACCCGTGGTTAGGTGGCTGTGATCACCTTGAAATTTACCGATCGTTCAGTAAAAGATGGCCGGCGCGGGCTTTCCGACCACTGAGGAGCACGTTCATGAGCGGCGACGCTGACATCAACTTCTACTTCGACCCGATCTGCCCGTTCGCGTGGATGACGAGCAAGTGGATCAGGCTCGTCCAGGCGCAGCGCGACTACACCGTCGACTGGCGGTTCATCTCCCTGCGGCTGATCAACGCCCACCTCGACTACGACACGCACTTCCCGCCGGAGTACGACGCCCAGCACACGGCGGGCCTGCGGCTGCTGCGGGTGGCGTCGGCGGCGCGGGAGGCGCACGGCCGTGAGGCGATGGGCCCGCTCTACGCCGCCTTCGGCGCGCGGATCTTCGAGACCGACGTCGACGAGACGCGGGTCCCCGGCTGGCAGGGCGACCCCGGTCTCGCCGCCGCGGCGCTCGCCGAGGCCGGTCTGCCGACCTCGCTCGCCGACGCGCTCGACGACACGGGCCGCGACGCCGAGATCCAGGCGGAGTCCGACGAGGCGCTGTCGTTGACGGGCAAGGACGTCGGCACGCCGATCGTGCACTTCGAGCCGCCGGAGGGCGTCGCCTTCTTCGGGCCGGTGATCAGCAGGCTGCCCGACGAGCAGCAGGCCGCCGAGTTGTGGGACCACGTCGTGGGCCTCGCCCGGTTCCCCGGCTTCGCCGAGCTCAAGCGCAGCCTGCGCGAGCAGCCGCAGCTGCCCTCGTTCGGCGTCACGACCCAGGAGGCGGGCAAGGTCGAGGACTGGCACGCCGGGAGCCGCAGGCTCAAGAAGTAGGAAGCCGAGGTCCGCCCCCCCCCCGGGGGGGGCGGGGGGGGGGCCCCCACCCGCGCCGCCCCCCCCCCCTCCGGCCTGGGGGGCCCCCCCCCCCCCCCGCGACCGGAGTCGCTGGAAGCGCTGCGGCATCTCGAGTCCGTCCTGGGTGTCCCGCAGGCGGGTCTGTCCGCCCTGCTCGGGCCACCTCGTCCACGCGGCAGGCGTTGCCGCCCCACCACGATGATGCCCATCGACGCGCTCTGGGCGCGGCGTGAGCGGGTCGCCGACCTGCTCACCAAGGTGGACACGACGTCCGACGTCAAGCTCGGGCGGATCAGCCAGCACGACCGCATCGAGATCGCCGCCGACGGCGGCCAGAAGTCGATCTGGGTGCGGCAGATCCTGCGCGCCGAGCAGGACGGCCCGGACCGCTGGGCGCTGGTGTTCGAGACCGAGGACTCCGACGTGCTGCCGGAGGTCGCGAACCTCCGCAACTGCCACCTGGGCCGGGTCGCCGAGGACACCGACGCCAACATCATGGTCGCCGAGATGATGTTCGACCGCCCGCTGGCCAGGGGCGAGACCATCATCATGGAGTACGAACTGGTCTTCCCCGAGGGGCACTACCCCGCGGGCAACAACTCCTTCGCGCGCAAGTTCCGACTGCCCGTGCGCGAGTACGTCATCGAGGTCCGGTTCGACCAGTCGAACCTGCCCGCGCGCTGCCAGCAGTACAGCCTGCCCGCCGGTGACGAGACGCCGTCGCGTCGCCGCAACCTCACGCTCGACAACGCCGGTGGCGTGCACGCCGTGGCGCTGGGCTTCGGTCCAGGCGTGTTCGGCGTCCGCTGGGAGTGGCCCAAGTAGCCGGTTCACCTCTTGGACGCCGAGAAGGCCCCCGCCGTTCAGCGGGGGCCTTCTCGTGTGAAGGAGACTGTGTGGTGGCCCCCGACGCGTCAGGGGCCACCACAGGCCGTGCTAGGACACGTAGCCCGCGAGGTGCAGCGAGACCGCGCGCACCGAGCCGACGTCCGTGCCCGCCGCGTCGGTGACCTTGAAGGTCCACGTGCCGTCGGCCGACCCGGTGGTCAGACCGCCGAGCGTGCCCGTGGTGGGCTTCCAGGAACCGGTGAACGGCGCCAGCGCCGACGTGACCGTGGAGAACGAGGCCGCCGCCGCGTCGTCGAAGACGACCTTGCAGAGGTTGTTGCCCGCCGCGCCGGAGCGCGAGAACAGCGTGGCCGTCTGGCCCGTCGGCGAGGTCAGCGTGCCGACCAGGTCACCGACGAACGTGTGGTCGATGCCGACCGTGGTGGCCGCGTCGGCCGCCGTGCAGGTGTCGCCGTCGACGGAGAACGTCACCTTCGACGCCCGGCCGACGCCGGTCACCGGGATGGAGACGGTGGCGCCGACGGTGCTGTTGTCCGGGATCGGGATGGCCGGACCGGTGTAGGCGAAGTGCTTGAAGTCGCGCGACGGCTCGCCGACGCCCAGCTGGAAGGACTTCGTCGTGGGCGAGGTCGAGCCCGAGAACGAGACGCGGGCGTCGAGCTTCACCTGGTCACCGGGGACGAACGTCGACGGCACGGTCACCTTGAAGGTGTTCGTGACGGTCTGGCCGACCTCGATGTTGCCGTACTGCTTGGACCTCGGCGCGATCGTCACGCCCGCGGTGGGCGTGGTGAGGACGACGCTGGTCGACGCCGCGGTGCCGTCACCGGAGTTGAGCACCGGCACGGTGACCGTGGAGGTGGTGCCCGGCTTCAGGTACTGGCTGCCGTCCGCGTCGTTGACGATGGTCGGCTTCTGGGCCGTGGCGAGGGCCTGCGGGCTGGCGCCCGTGTAGGACAGCGCGCGGTCGGCCAGCACGACGCCGACGCCCGAGCGGTTGTCCGTGCCCGGCTCGGCGATGTCGATCGCGGTCGCCGTGAGGGCTTCCTTGACCTCGGCCGGGGTGAGCGTCGGGTTGCCCGACAGGATCAGACCCGCGATGGCCGCGGCGTTCGGCGCGGCGGCCGAGGTGCCGAAGAACGGGTTGAAGCCGCTCACGCTGGTGGTGACGCCGTCGGCGGCGGTGAGGTCGGGCTTCTGCCGCGTCTCGGCGCCGGGGGTGCCGTCGGCGTTGAAGAACACCTTGCGCGGACCGTCGGAGGTGAACCGCTCCAGCTTGGAGGCGGAGGTGAAGGTGCCGGGGTACGGGCCCTTCGGGTTCGCCGGGTCACCGGGCTCCAGGTCGAACGGGAGCGCGGAGGCGGCCGGGGCCGCGGCGACGCTGATCGCGCCCTTGGCGGCCGAGTGGCCGCGGGTCACGCCGGGCGTGACGAACTTCTTCAGGCCGTCGGTCGAGTCCTTGAAGCGACCGCCCAGCGCGGACAGCGCGAGGTAGCGGTCCTCACCGCGGAACTTCACGACCGCGAGGCGCAGACCCGAACCGGAGGCGGGGGTGTTGATCCGCTCGTACGGGTCCTGCGTGCCCTCCTGCGGGTTCTGGCTGAACGCCACGACCGCGCCCTGCGCGTTGGTCAGGTAGAGGTCGTAGTCGTTGGCCGACTGGCCGAGCGGGTCGGACCAGAACAGCGTGACCGGCACGTTGGTCGAGTTGGCCGACAGCGGGTTGAACACCTGCTTGGCGTTGGGGTTCGGGTCGAAGTCGTGGGCCGAGCCCGCGAACTTGCCGATGCTGACGCCCGAGTCGACGAAGTTGCCCTCCCAGTGACCGGAGGTGCCTTCCGCGACGTTGCCCTCGTTGCCCGCGGAGGAGAAGTACACCGCGCCGTCGGCGGTGACCGCGTCGACCGCGCGGGCGATGATGCCGTCCTGGAACGGCGACTCGTTGAAGTACAGGACGTCGTCGACGATCACGTCGCAGCCGAGCTGGAAGCGCAGGGCCTTGATGTTGTCGGCGAAGCTGGCGTCGCCGTTGAACGCGGTCGCGAAGCCGAGCGCGGCGTTGGGCGCGAGGTCGTGGAGGATCTCCAGCATCGCGGTGCCCTCGTCGCCCGACCCACCCTGACCGGTGAGCACGTCGACGTCGGGCAGCTCGCCCGCGGCCTGCGAGGCGACCAGCGAGGAGACGCCGTCGGACAGGGCGCAGAGCTTCACGCCGGTGCCGGTGACGTGGAACTGCGCGCGGGCGGTGTCGGCGGCGTGGGCGCGGTCGCCCTCACCGGTCTTCACGGCCTGCACGGAGATGAGCGCCTGGCGCGCCTTCGCCTCGATCTGCTTCGCCTTGGCGTCCTTGGACAGCTCGGCGCGCGGCTTCTTGCTCTTGGTCGTCTTGGACACGTCGAGGTGCGCGGTGATCGCGCCCACGGCCGCCTCGACCCGCTTGACGTCGCCGCGTTCGGCGATCTTGCTCAGCTGCGACAACGGGACCTGCGCCCGCACCGTCGCGCCCTCGACGGAGAACGACCGAACGCCACCCCCGCCGCCGCGGATGGCGTTCAGCAGGTCGTCGCCGACCTTCTCGGCGCGGATGTCGACCAGGACGGTGTCACCGGCCTGCACCTCGACCCCGGTCTTGAGGTCCGGCAGCTTCGACATCGTGCCGACCGAGGAGCGGCGGCGCTGCTCGACCACGAGCGCGCTGTCCACTTTGGACTCGGTCTTGGTGATGGACTTCTTGATGTCCTGCAACGCGGAGATCTGCTTCGCGGTGACGTCGGAGATCTCCTTGGCGGACTTGGCCGGAGCGGCCGAGACCGGGGTGATCGTCCCCAACGTGGCGAGCAGCATCGCCGTACCCGCGGCGATGAGGGATTTTCTTCGTGAACGGTGCAGCGGTGAGCGCACGGGCGTCTCCCCCGAAGTTGAGCGTGCCCCGACGCACGCGGCCTGTGAGCCGGATCGAACCGGCCGCGTCAACGTATTGTGCTCAACCGGACACGGTCAGCGTCCGTTTGGAGGACGTCTCACTACGCGAGGCACCAAGAGTTGACCGTTCACAAAGCATTCGTCCGCGATGGACACCTGTCCACACGGCCGAATGGCGGCACCCCTCTCAGGCGACTGGCCTCACACAGGCTTTACACCAGGAACGATGCCGAAACCGTTCCCATCACCGCCGGTAGCGGGGCTCGGGAGACCTCAGAGGACGAACGCGTCCGTCCACAACTGACCTGTCCGACCGGACAACGCGTCGAGCAGAGCGGCGGCCTGGTTGTCGGTGAGCGACGCGACGAAGTCCACCACCGCCCGACCGCGCGCGAGCCCGCGCACCGCGTCCTTCCCCGTGGGCGCCTCACCGGTCGCGCCGACGAGCACCCGCGGATCCGTGCGCGCCAGCAACGCGTACTCGGTCTCGGCCAACTCCACCAGGTCGTGCAGCCGCCGCGGCAACCGGTCCGACTCGTGCCGGTCGGTCACCCACTGCTCCAGCGCCTCGACCAGCGCCGTGATCAACCGCGCCTGCCCGCGCTGGTGCAACGCCAGATCCGGGCGCAGCAACACGAATCGCCGGTGCACGAACTTCAACACCTGCACCTCGTGCCACTGGGCCGTGGCCAGCACGACGTGCCCGGACCGCGTGGTCGGCTCCTCCAGCACGCCGACCGCGTCGACGAGCCGCCGAGTCCACTTCGCCGAGAACCCGGCGACGGCCTGCTCGGCTTCGACGGACCCGTCGAACGGCACCGCGAGCAACCCGTCGACCAGTTCCGAGCGCACCTTCAGCACGGCCGCCGCGAACGCGTCGTCGTTCACCGCCCACGAGTCCTTGGCGTGCAGCCGTCGTCGCAACGACTCCAACGACCGCCCCGGCCGCCGCTGCTGCGCGGCCAGTTCAGCCCGCGACAACCCTGCCAGGTCGAGCCCTTCGCTGAGCCACGTCCCCAGTTCGGCGGCGACGGTCGCGTGCTGCAACACCCCGACGCGGTGGAAGTCCTCCAGGTCGTGGATCGCGTAGGCGATGTCGTCGGCGGTGTCCATCACGGAGGCCTCGACGGTCTGCTGCCACGACTCCACCCGCCCCTCGTACGGAGCGCGGGCCTGCACCAGGTCCTCGAACTCGGTCACGTAAGCGGAGAACTTCGCCGCCCCGGTCCCCGGCCCGTCCGACGGCTCCGACGCCCCACGCGGAGGTGCCGCCATCTCCCGCGGATGCGGGTCGGGATGCGACAGCCGAGTCCACGGGTACTTCAACATCGCGGCCCGAACAGCCACGGTCAGATCCAACCCCAAAGCAGCGGGTCCACGCACATCGGTCGTCGTGATGATCCGAAACGACTGAGCGTTCCCCTCGAACCCATCAGCCAACCCCAGCCGATGCCGAGCGATCCGATCCAACACCTGCTCCCCGAGGTGCCCGAACGGCGGATGCCCCAGATCGTGGGCAAGGGAAGCGGCCTCCACCACATCGGGGTCACATCCCCCGAGCTTCTCCAACACCCCGACCAGCTCAGGCCGCGAACACAACCGCTCAGCGATGGCCCGAGCCGCCTGCGCCACCTTCAAGCTGTGGGTCAACCGGTTGTGCACCAACAACCCGGACCCGGTGGAACTCACAACCTGCGTGACCCCACCCAGCCGAGCGAAGAACGGCGACGACGCCACCCGATCCCGATCCACCCGGTAAGGACTGGACGCCAGATCAGCGGTGGACACCCCCACCGCCCCAGACCGCCGACCGGACCGAGAATCAGGCTGCTCACTCTCCATGCCGAAACGGTAGACGACCGAACGGCCTACACCTCGCCCAGGAGCCACCAACCTGGCGACCCCCGCCCCAGCCTGCCCTAAACGCAAAAAAGCCCGGTAGGGACCCCATTTCTGGAGTCCCTACCGGGAAAGATTGCCCCGCGGTGACCTACTCTCCCACACCGTCACCAGTGCAGTACCATCGGCGCAGGAGGGCTTAACTACCGGGTTCGGAATGGGACCGGGTGTTTCCCCTCCGCCATGACCGCGGAAACACTATGAAATTACCTACCGTAGGCACACAACCCCACCCAACTAGCCTGGTGGGACCGTGTGGTCCGGTTCGGTTCTTTCAGAACCGCACAGTGGATGCGTAGCGTCTTCGTAAACAAGTCCTCGGCCTATTAGTACCGGTCAACTCCACCCATTACTAGGCTTCCATCTCCGGCCTATCAACCCAGTGGTCTAGCTGGGGGCCTTAACCCTCAAAGGGGTGGGATACCTCATCTTGGAACAGGCTTCCCGCTTAGATGCTTTCAGCGGTTATCCCTTCCGAACGTAGCCAACCAGCAGTGCCCTTGGCAGGACAACTGGCACACCAGAGGTTCGTCCATCCCGGTCCTCTCGTACTAGGGACAGCCTTCCTCAAGTATCCTACGCGCGCGGCGGATAGGGACCGAACTGTCTCACGACGTTCTAAACCCAGCTCGCGTACCGCTTTAATGGGCGAACAGCCCAACCCTTGGGACCTACTCCAGCCCCAGGATGCGACGAGCCGACATCGAGGTGCCAAACCATGCCGTCGATATGGACTCTTGGGCAAGATCAGCCTGTTATCCCCGGGGTACCTTTTATCCGTTGAGCGACGCCGCTTCCACCAGCCAGCGCCGGATCACTAGTTCCGACTTTCGTCCCTGCTCGACATGTCTGTCTCACAGTCAAGCCCCCTTGTGCACTTGCACTCGACACCTGATTGCCAACCAGGCTGAGGGAACCTTTGAGCGCCTCCGTTACCCTTTGGGAGGCAACCGCCCCAGTTAAACTACCCACCAGGCACTGTCCCTGATCCGGATCACGGACCGAGGTTAGACATCCAGTACGACCAGAGTGGTATTTCAACGACGACTCCACAACCACTGGCGTGGCCGCTTCACAGTCTCCCACCTATCCTACACAAGCCGAACCGAACACCAATACCAAGCTATAGTAAAGGTCCCGGGGTCTTTCCGTCCTGCCGCGCGTAACGAGCATCTTTACTCGTAATGCAATTTCGCCGGGCCTGCGGTTGAGACAGTCGAGAAGTCGTTACGCCATTCGTGCAGGTCGGAACTTACCCGACAAGGAATTTCGCTACCTTAGGATGGTTATAGTTACCACCGCCGTTTACTGGCGCTTAAGTTCTCAGCTTCGCCCTT